>JAHDGX010000005.1:31345-34928 GCA_020631575.1 Candidatus Altimarinota bacterium
GCTTCTCAAACGTTTGCATTTTCTTTTCAAAGTACTACCTCGAAGTGATCAAGGGCTCCTGCCGCAAAACTAGAACTTATAGAGAAGAAAGAAAGAAGAAAGACAATGGCTTGTATGTATCATTTCATAGTACAGGAAATTGTTAAAAGTTACTTTTGTTAAAAACTCGTGTATTTTGACCATACTACTTGCAATTGAAGCTATTCTCAACATTAAAATCAATTACAACTTTACAATTACTTTATATATTTAAATATATATTTTATTAGCTTCTAATTCGATATCCTCTATCGACGATATGATGCATTGCCGGGTTCATATATGCTCCCACAGTATATCTCTATGCATGGTGTCTAGTTCACTCAGTAGATCATCTATGAGGAATAGAATTTCCTGTTTCTCACTATGCTTTTGAATAAACTTTGTTTCTAGAAACTTGAGACCAAGCAGGATGCTTTTCACCTCTCAGCGAGACGCATAGTGTATCAGAGGAGTACCATCTACTATAATATCAAAATCATCCAGATGTGGTCATCTGAGTGTTTTTCTCAGAAGTATCTCTTTTTGAATATTTTGTGAAATATATTCCTCTAGTTCTTGTCTTGGACAAGATATATCAATTTTTGACTCATATAAAAAATCTACCTTTTCGACTTTTCAAAAAAAGTATTGTTGTAGGTAAGGAACCTCTTTTTTATAGTAATCAATTATATGTTTACGATATTTGTATATCTCATCTGCACTTCTAATAAAGCTATCATTCCAAAATTGGAGCTCTGATATTTGAGATTTTCATTCAGAAATGTTTTTGAGTATTTTGTTTCTATTACTTAGAACTTTTTTGTAGTGTGAAAGTTTTTTTTCATACTCAAGAAAACTACTACTCGTAACTCAGTCAAGGAAGTCTCTTCGTTGGCTTGGAGAGAGGTACATCATATTCATCATCATGGGGTGAAATGAAATCACGTGAGGATACGAAGCTTTGAGTTTCGCTTTTGTTGTATTCTTGTCTCCTATAGTATACTTCTTTTTTTTCAAAGCCCCATCATATGAGCAAGACACTTTTCCACTTAGGAGATCGTATCATACGTAAAATACTTCAGATCATTTCTTCAAGAGGTACTCCGGTTTTGATTCCATAAGAGGATTTGATGGGAGAGAAAGAGCTTCCAGTATATTACTTTTTCCTTTTCCATTATTTCCTATAATGAGATTTTTTTCACTCCAAAAAGAAATTTCTCTTAAAGAGAAATTTCTAAAATCTTTGATGCGAATTGATTGTATCAATGGTGCGTGTTAATTCATAATATTTGGAAGCACGATTTGATCTGCTACTACTTTTTGTTTTGTACATGCTAATAAATCTCTTGGTTTCGTATCAGTAGTATTTGCTATAGTATCTTCTCTGAGCAATGCTTGATTATCAACAACAGAAACAGTAGGCTCTACTCCGCTGGTATCAACCTGCTCGAGAAGATCCATGTATCCTAATATGTCGCTGATATTTCATAGCAGATCTTCATTGTCTCATGGGATCTTTGATAATTTTTCTGCGATCTTTTTCAGTTCTTCTTGCGATATACTCATTTTTTTATATATTTACTGCTAAGTAGTATGTTTCCAAATATACGACCAAACTCTATAAAATCAAGTATGACACTTAAAAAAAGTTTTAAAAAATATATATCAGATTCAAAGAAAAGAAGAGAGATACTATACCTCTCTTCAAAAAGGTTTTTTATGTTTATGATGTTAGTTTTTTTTAGTACCTATTTCGCTGTTTCCGCAAACTACTATGAGCAGTATTCGAGTGTTATATTCCTTCCAGCATATATTGCATTTGTTCTAAGTCTTGTATTGTATCTTTGTTTTGCTGTTTGGAAATTTGGTAATACAAAACTACCAAAAATAGTAATGTGAGTATTCTGCATACTTATAATACTTATATGAATATGGTTTTTAATTCCAATATTATAAAGATGAAATATCTCATTACATCAATATCGTTAGTTTTTTTATTAAGTAGCTGTTTCTGGTGAGGTGACTCTGCAAATCAGTCAGGACTCCGGTTAGAAGCAAGAGATTGATTTAAAATACAAGTGCCAAGCTCATGGCAAGAAATACAGTCAGAAGATCTTCCTGTTCCAAAGCAATGAAGTATAGAACTTGCTTTTAAATCCGTGTCTGAAAGACAGTGATATGTAAACAATATTATAGTACTCTCAGAAGTATCAGAAAATAAAAAGAGTTCAATATCACTTTTGAAGAAATCACTGATTTCCCTCAAAAAAGAAATCCAAGAGTTTGAGATACTATCTCAAAAAGAGGTGACCTTTACAGATGAGAGTTCAGGAGAAATCATCACTTACAGCGGGAGATATAACAGCTCTACCCCAAGATTAGTTTATGTACAGACTGCGATGTCTTGCGAGTGAAAAGACTATTTTATAACTCTCTCACTTGCTGAAAGTTTAGAGTCATATGATCGTTATGAGTATATACTCGAAACTTTTTCCTGCCAGTAAGAGAAAAACAAAAAAAATATTGATAATATAGTGAGATATAATATAATCTCGGGGCTATATTTATGGTGCCATGGCAGAGCGGTTATGCAGGGGCCTGCAAAGCCCTGTAGCCCGGTTCGACTCCGGGTGGTACCTCCATTCTCATTTAAACGCTAAGAATCCCTATTTTAAGGGATTTTTATATTAATAAGATCAAAGTTGTTTTTGCTTTGGATTAATGTTATAATTAAATAGCATTTTTGATTCAAGGAGTAACCGATATGATGCCTAAACTACCGACTTTCAAATTGAAACTGGCTTTGGCAGAAATTTGCTTTGCCGTCCTCATGCTACTTTATTGGATGATGTGGAAGATCGGCTTTTACGGCCGAATAGGTGAAACTTACACAGAATTCACCAATGCCTCTGATGATTATAAAACAATCATTGGAGTCGAACTATTCGCACTCGTTGCGATTGTTCTCGCTCCTATTTGCTGGTTCGCCTTCTGGGTGATGCTACGCAAAAGCGCGAAAAAAGATCTCGCTAGTCGAGCGGTTCGGACACCACCGTGAGGTGTCCATTCTTATAATTCAATTTTAAGTATTTAATCTTTTCAAAAAGTTCAATTAAAACGATATTAAGAACCTCCAATGAAGTTTAAATGCTAAAAAATTTTATTTTAAAGGAAAAGGAATATTTACTTATAGATTTCTGTTTCTCCTCATCCTGCGAGCCATCACTGTATTCATGGACTATAGTCTCTTACCTGAGTGAGTCATAACTTTGACATGAGTGCTATAGTTT
This sequence comes from Candidatus Altimarinota bacterium, assembly GCA_020631575.1. Classification (GTDB taxonomy): domain Bacteria; phylum Patescibacteriota; class Gracilibacteria; order BD1-5; family UBA6164; genus JAACSU01. The sequence continues at coordinate 34,657 of JAHDGX010000005.1, forward strand.
TCGCGCTTCGTACTCAACTGTGACAATAAATAATATACTCTTTGTTAGTATTTAACTCTCAAAGTTGCTCTCTAAAACTACTGGAATAATAATCAATATGAATCGCTCAAGGTATAAGACCTGTTTTTTGAACTTCGCTCTGTGTTCTGAGATCTATCAGCTGCACATTTTCCTGAGATTGTGATGCTACGATTTCCTGGAGAGAAACATCATATGTTTTTGTACTAGGAAATATACAGAGATACAGCGCAACTGATACTGCAAGAGAAAAG
>JAHDGX010000053.1:0-3878 GCA_020631575.1 Candidatus Altimarinota bacterium
CTAAAGATGATTATGAACATACTATTGGTTCAGATACTGGTTTCAATGCAGTACTAGCTATGGACAAGCTCTTTCAAAAAATTGCAGGAATAACTACAAGTTTTATAACTTTTGATCCAAATACGCTTAACACTAAGGCTTCTGAAATAGAAACTGCTAGAGATGCATATAGACAATCAATAGACACAACTATTCCTCCTCTTTCATCAACAGATATAATAGATGAAACTAAAATGAGTGATTACGTTACTGCTATAAATTTAGCTTTTGAACAAGTTTCAGATCTTGAATCTCCGCATAGAGAAAATAAAATCGAAGAAATTAGACTACAGGTATCTTCAACGATAGATCAACTTACGGCAGCACTCAATGACCCAAGTGTATGAATAGATGAAACTAAAATTACACCAATAGTAAATTCTTACTCTATACTAATTCACAGTGATAACTGAAACGCTTTAGGAAAAGCTGATAACAATACCTTCGAAAACTCTATAGCTGCAAGATACGAACAAATTAGGCTTGCCGCATACAACGATATGATTCAAGAAACTACATTTAGTATGCTACATCCTAATACAAGTGTTCACATAACAAGATTAAAAGACAATTATTACGGGAAATATAGCCAGCTGGACTTGAGGCTTGAGCTCCTTACTAATCCTGTAGCGACACTCAATGATATATTCCAAACCCTTGATCTCATATCAGGTTGGAGAATAAACGAGATGGGAACACTTCAAAGTTGAGAAGCATTTGATGGAGCTAGTCTTGCACGTTTTCAAAACGAAACACAAAATACAAAGTGACTCATAGAGTGATCTTTGTCTGACAATGAAGTAAGATCCAGACTCACGAATTGATATGGTGCTCTTATAAGACAATTAAGTAGCTTAGGAATTATATAATATAAATAATCATGAGTAATATAGAAATCTGATGAAACTCATATGAAGTACCTGAGCTTCCAAGAGCACAGGAGCTTGTACAGGTTTTTCAAAGTTTAGAATCGGCAACACAAGGAACGTACGATGATAGAGTCTCTCTGTTATTAACTAGAGGGAGTAACTTATCTAGTATGTCTCTTATAGAACAAACAAACTATAAATGAGATTTACAGCGTCTTATAGATGAAATGAATTCAACTATTTCAAATACACAACGTTCACCTGCGACAGCGCGTGCAACAACAGAAGAAATTATTAGTATTCTTTCTCGCAGAGAAGATTTTTGATGACCTTTAATACAATGAGCTATATCAAGACTTAATAACATAGACTTAAGTGGCGACGCCTGACTTACTGACGGTGAGAAAGAAGAGCTACTAACTCAGTTATGATCTTTACAAAGACTTCTTGAAGTACCTTCTTGAGAAGCTAGTGCAAACCTTGTCTACGAACAAGTTTGAGAAATTAAAGACGTATTTGATAGATATATGCAAGCTAGAACTGAAGCTACTACCATAGCTACGAATGAGACAGCTGACGAAAACTTTGAAATGATGTTACAAAGAGCGAGAGAAATTAGTCTTGATGGAAGTATAGATGCAACCGATTGGAATGAAGTACTTCCAAGAATAACTCAAGAATTTGGTAGCATGTGAATAGAGATTTCTCTTCAGGATGCGGAAAAACTCGAAGATTTTATAAATGCAATCAAACAGGCTTCTGAACATGCTAGCATTTGACTTCATGCTATTGATGCGATGCTACTAAATATGTTAGATCAAGCAGAATCATCAAATAGAACATGAGAAGTTACTATTACTATCAACGAAAATAGTTTCTGAGATGGGATAAATAATACATTTTGAGTAGATCCCATGATCTATGCAAGAAATTTTCTTCATAGCCTTATGCCAGAAAGAATTGATCCAACAGCCAACGGAGAAGAATTTTCAATTACATTCCAAAATAGAGAACAAGTTATCGATCTTGTAGCATGAATAAGAGAAGAGTTAAGCAGCATGCAAGAAATTGATATTATTGATACTCTAGCAGATTTTGCATTTTCTGCTCTGACATATACTATATCTGCTGCTTGAAGTGCAATATGGACAATAGATCAAGTTATCCTAGATGCTATACTTGCAGATTTTAATATATCTACAGCCTGATGATGACTTGCCCTAATAGCTTCGGTTCCATTACATGTATGGGCAATACTTAAAATTAGAAACAAACTAGTTACTGCAAATACTGGTATTAATACAGAAGTCATAGACAGATTATCAGATAATCTAAGAGAAACAATTAAGCTTTACGAAGATGCCTGATTTAGCGAAGAAGAAATTAAAAACATAAAGTGATTACTGGACAGTATAACTCTCACTCTACCAGAAACTCCTGAAGGAATCAACGATGCTGAATTTAGAGCTAGATACATCTACGTCCAACTTCAAAAGTGGAGAGGAAATCAAGTTATTGATCAAGGAAGATTTATATGAGCAGAAATTTGAAGAGCTTTTGATAGAGATTTTCGGATAAGTCCTACTCGCTACGCATGAGAAGGAAGATGAAATAATGCAAGTTATACATGAAATTTTTCTACCATTCCGTGACTAAGAAGAGTCTTAGCGTCTATTAATCAAAGACCAATAATTGGTTTCATACCAAGAAATTTTGAAAGGTATATTTGAGCTCATCTTTGGATGGGTTCTCTGGGATCAAGACTTATAAACAAGTGACCAAACTGAGCCCTGGGAGGATGGAGATTTTTCTATACAAAATCTGAAGCTATATCAGATTATGCTACTGAAACTGGGAGAACAAATGAACGAACTAGAAAAGTATTTGATATTATTGACTGAATATCAGAATTTACTACCGACGAAAAGAATGCATTAAAACGTCAAATACTTGAAGTATACTGATGAGGGGATTACTCCAGGCTCGACCCACTCAGAATGTATAACTATCAACTATCTCTTCTAGGAGGAGATGAAAGAAATAACCTTTATATCGAACTTCAGGATGAGTTAGCAAGAAGAGGGAAAATTATGGAAATCAACAATCCTCTAGATTTCCACAAATGACTCACAGAGCTAAAATCACTTTGATGAGATACTTCAACATTATCAATTACATGATTGCTTAGAAGTTACATCACAACACCTAGAGTTCGAGTTCGAACAGACCATCAAGTTGCAAATATACTCAGAGACGCTATAAGGGACAAGTTATGATATTTGCCTGAATGACTTCAAGATATGATTACTGGTATTCGAGAAAATACAAGAAAGTTTGAAGCTCAGAGAGAATCAGTTGAAAAAGCTCGCATTGAAATGTTGAAATTTGTTGAATTTTATCCTCTTATAACTGATGAACAAGAATCTCGATTAAAGTGAATCATGGTAACTGAAGCATGAACTGCTGAAACTCCGGAAAAGTTTAGAGAGAGTATCCAAAGTATTCTCAGTAGTGAGTTTAGTATAGATGTAGAATGAAGAGAAATTAATGATTTCCTTAAAAAGGTTGAAACAGAATCTATTAGAACATGAGAAAACCGTAACAATGGTAAAATATTCGAAAAAATAACTGAAATCCTAAGAAATCTAAAAGACTCTGGGTCTATAAATTCAGATCAATATACAACTAGACTGGATCTTGCAAGAACCTTTTTTGTTTGATGAAAGACTTTCTGGCAACCTCACTTGTGACTTATCATAGAAGATATAATTTCTAAGTGATCCATTAGTACAGATTGAATACATTCAGTAGCTGAAGTACAAGATTTTATAGACAGGGGTTGAAATAGAGATGTATATACGTACTTAAATGACCTCAAAAGAGATGGTATAGAAACCGAACCAAGGCCAGCTGATGAACCAAGGCCAGCTGATGAACCAAGGCCAGCTGATGAACCAAGGCCAGCTGATG
>JAHDGX010000053.1:3978-6024 GCA_020631575.1 Candidatus Altimarinota bacterium
AACCAAGGCCAGCTGAATGAATAGAGTCCAGAGAAGTAATGAATAATAGAATTGATCGAAGCTTTGAAAGAATTATTTTACATGATGCATCAAATAGATGAAGACAGTCTATCATGGCTAATGAAGAATTATTCAGAACCTTACGTAGAGAAATAGTTTGACATGCAAGGAGTGATGAGACACTAAATGAATCAAATGTAGATTCTAAAATCTTAACAAACATTAGATTTTATCTCATGAGTACTGGGAATAATGAACTAGCAACTCACCTTCCATCCGAAGATTCTAGAATTATGAGTATGGATCAGATAGAAGAAATAATGCAGTCTAAAATTGATGCGGATTCAAGTCTCAGATCTAGTATGAGATGAATTGAAAGGACTCCAAGTGGAATCTTTGAAGGCATATTTAGAAATAGATCGACGTTTTTAAGAGCAATATTATAAACCATGTCAGGGCATGAAACGCTATGAACTGATTCAATAGAATGAGTAGAAAACCAAATTGATGGGCCTACTCAATCTATTGAGTACAAAAATGTAATCATGGATTTTGATGATGAGCTTGATGATATGCTATTTTTTGCATGATTTGAAACTGATTCTTTAATCATTGAATCGCTTAAAGCGTTTCTAGATAGTTTAAATCTCAATGAAGTTACAATATCTCAACATGCAAGTATAGACTGATATATTATTATAAGAGATAAGAGTGAAAATGAGTTCATTGTTTGATATAAGTCCGAAACTTGAGAATTTTATCTAGAAGAAAAAACTGTTCCTGAACTACTTGCTGAGTGAAATGAATATGAACAATCAGTAATCGAAGATATCTCTAAAAAAGAGAGGATTCTCTCAAGCGTGATGTATGCTATTGAGCACATTTTTTATGAAAATTCTCAGCAGTGGTTTGGGCAAAGACTCAACGAGAGAGATACATTTACTATAGATGCGTCGGCTTTTCCATGGTCAGAAATACCAGAATTCGAATGAAAAGTAGAATTACAAATACAAGATCTTCAAAAAGTAGCGCGAAGACTTATTGGCGAAATACAAGCAGATGCAGAATGATTTAATGACAGCATTACAGACGAATTAAATAATAAAATTGCAGAACATGAAGAAAAATATCTCGATTATATAGTATGAATCTGAGATATGTATGAGGGTGGAGCAAATGCATTTCATGGTGAGGAGCAATGAGAAGAAAACGTGACAGAAGATGAAATAACATGATCCGTAGAAAGGATTATAGCAAGAAAAACAGTAGAAGAATGTTTTAGATATATGATAGAAAAACATGCTGAGATAGAAGCTAACAATTATCAATCTACAGAGGTAATGCGTACTTATGGGGCTTGGAATAAAGCTGTGAACAATGCAGTACTCGCAAAGATGAAAACACAAAGGGTGGAAGATAAGTTATTTCTCCAATATGCAAAAATAGTGAGTGGAAGAGATGTACCAGAGTATAGCACACTTTTACGTACAGTGAACCTGGGAAGAGGTCAGACGCAAGACGTGTATAGTACACATAGCCTCGATAGTGATCTATTTGACCCAGATTCTGCAAGTGAGGCCCTCCTATATGTATTTGAAAGAGAATGATGAATACTCTCGCAAATTAGTGAACAAATCACTATTGAGGATCCTCTCATGGAAAATATGTCAGATGAAGAAAAATCTCCAAAATATATTTTTGATTCTTGCATCAATATGCTTGAAGATAAGGTTGAATGAGTTAAAGAAACATGATGAGTATGAGTGCTTGTTGCCACTGGTTTTGGAAATCTTTTATGAGCCATAAGTGAAGAAAAAACATACGATGAGCTCAGTATCTCTGAAAAAATGCAAATATCAGTTCTGCTACGACTTACAAAGAAGCTTGAAAGTATAGTTGAGCGTCCTGAAATTCAATATGAAATGTGAACTATACCAGCACAATCATGAACTATTACAACACAAGAACTCTGACCACTATTTATAGAGGTTGCAGAAGACTGACAAGACGCTATTATAGCATCTATAAATGATAACTTTGATGGAA
>JAHDGX010000006.1 GCA_020631575.1 Candidatus Altimarinota bacterium
ATTTTTTCTACTATGCTAGTATATATTATTAATACTTTGTGTTTTGGAGATTCTAACGCTTATATTTGCTTGAATAGTCTTACTGCTTCCACTTATTTTTTGGATGTATATTTTTATAGTATTTGAACATTTAGGGATTACTCGTAGGGATTTTTTCATCTGAATAGTCGCTGGTGTTTTCACCACTCTTCCACTCGTGTATAGTGAGTTTATATTTTTTTGACCTCTTATTGAAGAAACATTTTTTCAACTTTCATTTATTGGGAACGATTTTTTTGGTTTTATGTTATTTGGAAAGATTTTTACTTTTTTTGCTGGTATATTTCTTGTGCTTATCTTACTGAGTAAATATATCCTGCGGAAAAATGTTCGGAAGTTTATATACTCCGCAGCCTGGTATTCTATGATAATACTGCTGAGCTGTATACTGATATATGTGATCTATTTTTGACTCTTTGATGTATGGGGAGATGCTGATCCTGTATACTCATGAAACCTTGTGTTTTCATGACTTTGAGCAATAGCATGATACTATATCGTTGTATCACTTTTAGAAGAGGGAATGAAGTACTTATGAAACGTGCATTTTCTTACTACTAAAAATACTCAGATACACTTTTCTCGAGTTTTAGTCCTCTCTGCAGTCGTTGCACTCTGATTCTCATTTTTTGAGAATATTTTATATACATATATATATTACTCAAACTCTGGGACAGATTGATTAGTATCACTTGTCTTTTTTCGTTCGCTTTTCACGGTAAGTCTTCATATACTGTGCTCTATGCTGTTGCTGACAGCGTTTTATATGATACTTGTAATGAGGAAGCAATATAAAAAATCATATATTTTATTTTTTCTTTTCTCGAGTATATCTATTGGAGCACATATGCTTTTTGATGTTTCACTGAGTTTTTGATATACTTTTATGGTATTATTTTATCTCTTTGCTCTCTATATACTCCTGGTTTTTATTAGTAGTCCTGATGAATCACATCAGAGTACTTCGTAGATATAATTTTCCAATTTTCATCCTTTTTTTGTAGGAGTTCTAATACTCATGAGAAATGCATAAGTCCGTAGGTGATAAAGATTTTTTCATCCTCTCTTGCTCGAATTTCTTTTACAAGATGGAGATTTCTATCGTCGAGTATAACAGAAAATATATCTTTGTTTGCTACTTTTTCTATGATCGCGTTTCGAAGATATTCATGCTTAATGATAAAATTCAATATGGACTGGTTTATGTATCTGAGCACAAGAAGTTCACGCTCTCATAATTCAGAGAGTGTATCAAGGACTTGAGTATTCATATCATAGACTTTAGAGCTTTTTTTTGTATCTTCTTCTCAAGAATTTATTCATTGTGAGTTTATACGTTTGTTATAGATATCCATTACTCTGTCGAGTGAGAGGTCTATATTATAGTCTAGATTATTTACAAGTCAGATGAACTGATTATTGTCTTGAGCCTCTACTCAATAGAGTTTTGAAAAATTGTCATATATGTTTTGATCAAATTGTATTCAAAGTGCTGTATTGAAATCCTTATTATTTTTTTCACTGCCTGGAAGCACTCACTCATAGTAGAGAACATAACCATCTTTTTTATTTGATCGTATATCTTTTTCTACTCAATCGTAGAACTCTTGAGAAGCAATATGACTCATTGCTTGAAAAATAATAGTTTGTTTTCAATTCGTAATTGTATATTGTGGCATTTTTGCAGGAGAGATAAAATTTTGATATACTACAAAACTTCACACTAGAAGAACTAGAAGTGATGAATAAAAGGCTGCCTTATAGAGAAATATACTAAAGAATTCTCAAAAACTATAGGCTGTTTTTGATCTGAGCTTCTTCCAAATTCTGTGGAGAATAAATCATATAATACTGTAAGAAAATATTGCAAGAGTACTAGAGAGGAGCTGCATGATGCCATATACATATCCAATAAATACTCACAGACATAGAAAGAAGAGATATCATATTATAAGTCTTTTTGATTGCATGGAAATAGAGGCTAGAAAATAGGTTTTGCGTTTATCATAATTTATATATACTTTTTTAAAAGTAAATCTTAATATTTTAGCTATGTCGTTTATTACAAAAATTTCACTTGTGCTTGTTTTATTTGGTTTCAATATATCAAATGCTGGAGCAGCATTTAGTGATTTTATTAACGGGGGAAGTGCTCCAACAGTACGATATTGTAATACTGATTGAGAATGTGGTCTAGAGGAAGGAACTCAAGTCATAGAGGGGAGTTTAGATGGAATTGTAAGTGATAGATCAGCTTCAGAGTATATTCAAGATATCATTATCTATCTACTTGGATTTTTATTTCTTATTGCGGTTATATATATTATTTACGCATGATTCCAAATTCTTATTGCAGCTTGAGATGAAGAGAAACTAAAAAAATCAAAAAATATTATTATTTACGCATTTATTGGTTTGGTGATAATTTTCCTTGCTTGGTCAATAGTGCGCTTTATGTTTAATGTAATTGGTGCCTAGAATTATTTCATAAATTAATAAAAAATGTCAGCTGTAGATACAAATTTTTACGAAAAAAAGCGAGCACGAAGTTTTTATGTCTCTCTTGTTCTATTTTTTATAGTTTTAGCTACAACCCTTGGTTTGTATCTTTACACTAAGAATGTTGAAAAAAATAACATAGAAGTACGATCACAAATTTCAACACTTACAAGTTCAATCGAAGAAATAGAGAAAGATAAAAATATACAAGTATATAGTATATATAGTAGACATAAAGAGTTATTAGATAGGCTATGAGAATGATCTAAAATTCCTTCTATGATTGTACATCTCAAAAAGATATTTGATATACATGAGATAAAGTATAAATGATTTGCATATTCTGATGGGGTAGTACAAACGGATTTGTCGCTTGAAACAAATGATAGCTGATATGCTTTTAAGAAATTATGAAAGTTCTTAACAAATTATAGAGCATTGGATGAAAACGCTCTTTTTGACATAGAACAAATCCCAAATTTTACGTGATATGATAGGATGAATTTTAGTGCTCAATTTAAACTTAAATAGAAAATACATGGAAAAAAAATATACTCAAAACAACTTTATATCGTATGTAATAGTGCTTTTCTCTTTCTTTGTAATAATTTTTTTTACGAAAAGTTTTTATAATACTCTTCAAATAGAACTTGATATGCAAGAGACGCTCACTCAAGAAAAACTTACGGCAGAAAAAGAACTGACACGGTTGAATGAACTTCAATCAAAACTAAGCGAAGATGAAAGTGAGATCTTGAAAGAAATCCAAGGTTTTACAGGAGAGTACTCTGATAAAGCGGTGGTCGACTATATTTATTCGTATGCCCAACAAGTTAACCAGGGGGATGATAGAATTATTATAAGGAAGCTTGATTTGAGTGATACTAGTGAAAGTGATCTTGGATTTTCTAAAGCACAAGTGAATCTATCAGCTGTAATATCATCAGAAGAAACTCTGTTTGCTTTTATAAATTATCTCATAAGTCCAGAATCAAGTTATAGATTCTACATAACAAATTTTCAATATGACTTAGGAGAAGAAACTCCTACAATAAATGTTTCTATCCCTCTCACGCTTTACTATAAATAGTATGAAAAATATAAATTTACCAATCTTCCAAAAGGTTTCTCTTATAGAAAAATTTAACTTCTACGAGTATTTATCTGTCATGCTTGATGGTGGGGTAACTATTTCTGAGACTCTTGATTCTGTACAAACTAAAATTAGAAATCCATTTTTTAAAGAAAAAATACGTGAGATACAAACCTATGTTTCTTCATGAGATTCTTTTAGTAAGTCTATGAAAAAAGTACCTCAGATCTTTACAAGTGGAGAAGTATCAATTATAGAATCATGAGAAACTACTTGAAAACTCTCTTCTTCTCTTGCAAACCTATCTGAAAATCTAAGAAAGAGCCACGACTTAAGATCAAAGATCAAGGCAGCACTGACTTACCCAACTATCATTTTTCTCTTTCTGATCCTAGCTATAGTTATAGTCCTGACATACGTTATACCAGCTGTAAGTGAGTTATTCGAGACCTCAGAAGTAGCTTTACCTGCTGCAACAGTTGCGCTGATTGCAACATCAAACTTTGTGATATATAATTGGGCACTTCTTATTTTATTTATAGCTACTGCCTTGGTACTATTTTACGGGTATAAAAATACTGAAAAATGAAGAGCTAATTTAGATTTTTTTCTTCTTTCACTTCCACTAGTAGGAAAAGTATATAAGAATTATCTTCTTGCTTCACTCTCAACAAATCTGGGGAGCCTTATAGCTTCGGGAGTACCTGTTGTGAAATCTCTTACTTTGAGTGCTAAGTCTCTTGATAACGTTGTGTATGAAACGCATCTTATGGAGGTAATGCAAAAAGTATCTTGAGGACAAAAAATAGTTGATTCTATGGCTGAAGTAGATCCAAATCACCATGTTTTCCCACTTGATTTTCTTCAGATGCTTTCTGTATGAGAAAAAACAGCTTCACTTGATAGTGTTACGGAAAAACTCACAGCTCAATACACAAGAGAGGTAAATTACTCGCTTGCGAATCTTACAAAATGGATAGAGCCAATTGCTATTTTGATTGCTGGAGTTTTCGTACTATGGTTTGCGTTTGCTATATTTGGAGCAATCTTAAAAGTGACTCAAACTGTATCTTAATATGAAGAAAACACTCTGACATATAGGGGCTTTTACACTTATAGAACTTATGATTGTTATGACTATAATTGGTATTATTTCACTTGCCACTTATATGCCATATGCGCACCATCAAAAAAAAGTACTAGTAAAACAGTGAGCAAAGCAGTTAAGTCAATCAATAGCTGAATCAAGAAATCTTGCTATTCACTGACTTGATACGGGGTCATGAAATGTATATGTTTGAATATATTTTGCATCAGGAGCAACGCAACTTGACTACTACGCTTCGACTAATAATCTCGACATATTAAGTCTACCAAGCAATCCATATAAAGTAAAGAAGTTGCCTGTCTGAGTTCAAGTAGATTCTATTGCGGGAAGCTCTGATGCGGTACTTATGAGTTTTGCACCTATTACGGGCTCATGATACATATCTTTATGAAGCGCTTGAGATGAAATAGATATACAAATTTCATATAAATGAGCAAATTCTCCAGTATTGCAGAAAAATATACGTTATTATAGAAAGTCTAATATCTCTGATTACTAATATTATGAAATATAGTAGTTCTACATCATCTGGATTTTCTATTATAGAAGTACTTATTGGTATATTTGTTTTTTCGTTGTGACTCGTAGCTGTTTTTGCCTTACTAACATCAGCTCTCAGTGTAAATGATACAAACAAAAATTCTATCATAGCTTCAAATCTTGCGAGGGAACAAATTGAACTCTATCGAAATATTAGGGATAATAATTATAAAAAACTTAAACTCTGGAATTTAAAGAATCCTGATGGAGTAGATTATTCAACTTGAAGTTTATTTCAACCAGGGGAATACTATACTCTTGAAAATAATTATAATAATTGAGTTATACAGGTAGAAAGTATTTCAGATCCTCAAAGTGCTGGTGCTGGAGTTGTATTTAGTGATACAAATATAGGTTATGGTAGGTTGTGTCTTGATTCAGATAAGAGGTATATGTACTGTACAGGATGATGAGAAAAGCAGAAATTCGCAAGATATATCTATATTACGGAACTATCTTCATGATCATACCAAGTAACATCTAAAGTTATATGGTACAAGAGATGATATCATGAGTATGATATACAAACTATAGTTACTGATTGGAGAAGAATTTAATTATGAAATACACCACTAATAATACATCACCTGCATTTACTCTCATAGAGCTTATTGTAGCTATAACAATTTTTGGAGTTATTATGATCTCTGTTATGAGTGTGTTTTTGTTTGCTTCTCAAATGTCTGCGAGGGTAGAGGTGCAACGTATTATGCAAGAAAATATAAAAAACGTAGTGGAAGATATAGCTGAGTGAGTAAGGAAAAGTGGTCTTTCTTGAGTCCTCCCTGACGGGGGAATTGATGCTTGTTCATGATCTTGAGCATGACTGGTTGGAACAAAGCTCTGTCTCAATAACGGAACTCAATATTCGATTTGATATATAGATAGCTGAATTGGTAGTTGGGTTCGCTCCACTGACATAAATGGAGACTGTTGAGATATTAAGTCTAGTTGTCATGTTCTTAAAAAAGACACTGCATGATGATATTATCCTTTATCTAATAGTTTTATTCATTTTGAAGACATATCTTTTGTTATAGTCAATAGTGAAGTTCCTAAGCTTCTCTTAAATATTACAGTACGTCCTTCGTCTTATAAATCCCTTCCTTCAGCTATAGTAAAAAACAATAAAGTACACATACAGACAACTTTTTCAGAAAGATTAATAAAAACTTACTAGACTATGATTCATACGAATACCACATCACTCCAAGGATATTCTATTATTGCAGCTGTACTTATGATAGGATTTTTATTGGTTCTAACCACAAGTACACTCAATCTTGTTTTGCAAGAGATGCAGGATTGAAGGGGGAGACAGGATTATATGAAGGCATTCGCGTGAGCAGAAGGAGCCATGGAGTTATGATTACTTGATATTAAAACAAAATGATATGGCTATGATGATGATACTTATATAGATATTGATACTTTTACAGGAAGTATTAAATCACCTCTATTAAGCTATGAGTTTGATAGTAATAGAAATGCATATACTGGTAGCATAGACGCATATGGACTTGATATTATACCTCTTTTTTCTATTGATAGTTCAGGAGCTATAAATTCTATTCAAGATATCCAGGTAAATATTACTTCGACTCAATTACCGGTTTGGAATATTATAACAGAGACAGCATGATTTTCATGAAAATGATGATTGTCTTATAACGATATAGTGTGAGAGAAGCGTTACGACGAAACTAGCTGAGACTTAGTTTACGATACGAGTAGTAGTATCTCATCACTCTTATCTGGAGAAGATTATTTAATACTTCAGAATCTGAGTTGAGACACTATCACATATGAAATACTTGGAAGTGGATGAGGATTTACTCTGCCAAGAGCAAGCATATCTTCAAGCGCAACTATCTGAAAATATACTCAAAACCTCCAAACGCAGGTAGATAACACAGAATTTTTATGAATTTTGAAATATTCAATATTTTGATGAAATTAGCTATTTTGAGCCATTAGATATATTTAAGTTTTTCTCTAAATGGCTTTGCTTAGCAAAAAAATAAAAAAAAACTTGTAAAAGACTTTTATAGTGCTAAAATCTTAATGTTTATTTTATCTAATTAATCTTTTTGATTATGAAAAAACAAGATTTTATTAAAGCTGTTGCATCTTCTGCTGGACTTTCACAAGATGCTGTAGCAAAAGTACTTGGTGGTATGATTGATACTATCACTGCTGAACTTTCTAGAGGAGGTGAGGTAAATATTACTGGTTTTGGTGCCTTTAAAGTTGCTCAAAGAGCTGCTAGAAATGGTGTAAACCCAAGAACAAGACAAGCAATTAAAATTCCTGCTATGAAATCTCCTGTTTTCAGAGCTGGTAAAACATTTAAAGAAGCTGTAAGATAATTTTACAATAACTTTCTAAAAAGTACCCCATATTTGGGGTGCTTTTTTGATTTTTTATATTTTTCATGTTATACTTTTTGTAGTTTACTATCTAAGTAGCGACATGCATACTTATTCTCTTGATGATTTTTGAGATATAAACACGCGAGAGGGGCTTATTACCACTCTTTGTCAGAGTGATAGTATTAATGTGAGTATCCTCTATACATCTGATTTTAGATCTGCGAAGATTCTCAGAGAAGTAGTAGATAGTATTTGTAAATGATATGGGGTAAATCCTAAGTGGAGAACGAGGCTAGTACTGATTATTGACGAGCTTAATAATAATGCCATTGAATACGGGAGTAAAAAGTGAGAAGCTAATATATTCAATCTTATCTTAGATTCAAAATCTAAGGAAGGGCTTTATATAGAAGCAAGTGTTACTGATACCGGTAATGGCCCACATGCAAAAAAAGCATGAGATATGGAAGAATTACGTAACAAACATGCGGAAAAAGATTTTACCAAGCATACTTCAATTAGAGGAAGAGGTTTGTTTCTTATTATTACTCAACTAGTTGATAAGCTTTATTTCAAGGATGATAAAGATAAAGGACTTATTGTATGAGTTCAGAAACATCTTCCTGCAGTTGCTGAATAATAGATTCTCAATATATTTCTCTTAGGTTATATTTACAATCAAATTCAGATTCATAAGAGCAAGTAAATACTTTACCATTTATACGCATATCAATATATACGTATTTTTTTTCACCAATTTTTCCCCTTTCTTTTTCAAGAATAGCTATTTTATTTACTTGATTTTCAATGTTGTCATCAAGGCTAAAGATATAAATTACTCAACCTGATAGTATAAGAATCTCTCTTTCAGTGACTTGATATGATATCTTGTCTCAAGAAAAACCAAATATGTTTTTCGTAGCATAACTAAGTAAACTTGAGATTTGTATAAGATCTCTAACAGGAAGATTCTTTGAGAAATCTACATAGTTCGTAAGAGGTACAGAAGTATGTATTGTTGGAATATCATTGCTGGGGATGGAATCTTTATCTATTACGCTTCCATTTGAAAGTATAATATGTTTGCTTGTTTGAAGAAGAGGGGTATAAGAGCCAAGATTAATATTAAGAGTATTGGGGATGTTGGTAGAAATTTTAATAGAAGAAATAGAGCTTTGAGCTCTTTGCAAACGAGCAGCAATGTCTTTTGAGTCAATTAAAAATATGTTTTTTCCTCTCAGGTAATCTATACTTCCATAAGCTCTATCTATATTTATTATTGGATCTTCACGAAAGATATTAATTTTTTTAACATGAAAATAACTACTTCAAAAAATCCAAAATACTCAAGCAAATATGATTATAAGACTTACAATTCATATATACAATTTTTTATTTTGGAGCTTCCACAAGTTTCAAATGTAGGGAATTACTATCTGTTTTTTTCTTCTTTGAAACTTACTTTTTTGATCATGTCAGAAAAAATTGTGTTTTTTCTTATACACTGTCCTTCTCTTCTTGGTAATCTTTCAGTTTCTAAGGCTAGATAATATTTTTTGAAACATAAATCTTAAATATCAAGTTGCTTAATAGTATCGTATATATGAGAGGCATTTTCTCAACTAGAGTCATAACGAAAACGTATCTTTGGAACTTTAATAAAAGCAATTTTTTTTCCAAGCATCCTGTGTATAGGATGTGCATGGTCGGAAAGAGATTTCGTTAGTTCATCATGATTGAGTAAACAGCTTACATGTATATCAATATATGAAGAGTCATTACTTATTTCAACTTTAGTCACGGTTATAATTCCGTGAGATACTGTAAGCTCTTGAAGCTCATTTATGATAAACTCGCTAATGAGCTTTTGGCTTATAGACTCGGCTTTAGAGCGTCTTTCTTGTTTCATTTGTGCGTAGAAAATATAATAGAGAATATACGAGAGTATACTACGCGCATTTTATTGTTTGACAAACAAAAAAAAAAGATATAATCACTGCACTTTACACAATTACACCAAATAAAGGAGGTAGAAATATGATATACGCAGTAAGAAAAGAAGGAGAATCAAATGAAAAACTCATCTTAAGATATAAGAAGATGTTTTTTCAATCTAGAATCGTTACAAAGCTAAAGAAAGAAAGATATGCAGTAAAAGACATGAAAAAAAGGAAACAAAGAGAAAAAGCAATTATAACGAATCACTACAGAGAACTAAATTCAAAGGTTTACTTCTAAGTAACATACTAAAAAATCCCTACTCATGTAGGGATTTTTTAGTATGTCAACTTGCTTTACTTTACCCGATCCTTTTTCTTTATACAATGCTAGAAATACATATTTATTCATAAATAATGAAGCGAAGTTCTTGAGCATTTACATTTGTAGAACTCATTGTTGTGCTCGTAATCATAAGTATTCTTTCTACGGTCTGATTTACGGTATATGAATCATATTTAAGTACAGGGAGAGACACTGCAAGAGTTACAAAGTTAAAAGATATTAATACAAGTCTTGGAGTGTATACTACAAAATCTCGAATTCCAGTTCCTGAAAATGGTATGGAAATTCTTTTGAGTGGATCACTTCTCATGTATCAAGGAGATTTTACAGAAAAAATAGCTAAAACAGTTTGATTTACAGGTATTCCGTTTGACGATAACTTAAACATCTATCCAACTTTAGCGCTTGAAAAAAATAAAAAAGACTTCCAGGTATTGACGTTTTTAGAGGAGCCTACACTACAACAGTCTTTTTTTGTACCTACATATGCATCTACAGATTATACATCACTTTACATCATCTCAATTTGAAAGTCATTATGAGTGTTGCTGGACGCTGATACAAAACAACCACTTTATACTGACCCATTAATAAATACTTGAAATTATGAAATACTTACTTCAACTGGAGAGGTGCTTATGTACTTTTCTGATGAAAAACTTATATATAGTTCAAATGGGGACACTATTACCGAAATTATTCCAAATAAGAATTGTAGAAAGATCTTAGATTCATGAAAATCTCAATGAAGTTGAAAATATGCTATTAATCCAACATGATCAAATGAGGTGATGGTATACTGTGATATGTTCACAGATGGGTGATGATGGACTATACTTGTAAATAATGATAACAAGGATGATGAATCTGCAACTACGACTGATTGTAAGCCTAGACTTTCTTGATATAGTGATCATGCGTGTGGATCTATATCTGAGTCGAATGATTTCGTCGTGAATGCTGCTGGGATAAATTTTACAGAATTAGTATTTTCTTGATATTCATGAAAATTTGAAAATATGAATACGTATCAATATATGAAATGGGAGAGGGCCCAAGAGATACCCCCAAGTGAAACTTTTGAAACTGATCCAGCAGACTCTTGGGATAACGAACTTAAACTGAAGGGGTGAATTAATGACTTAAGATGTACGAGTTATGATCCTATTTATCTTACTCTTCAGAATGGAGCTTGAGTATATGAACCTCACACTGCAATTCAGACTTCTTTATCATGAACAGAAAGAGAGTTCTCGTTCATTGATGATTGACCTAGTTCATCAACAAAAAATACCTATGGCTTAGATGACTATCAAGATGGTGATGGTTGTTCGGATTGATGGGGAAATAAGACTTATCGTTGAAGTAGTGCTTACATTATGGTACGTTAATTTACAATTCAAAAATAAATATGAATACATTAAAAAAATGATTTACTCTTGTAGAGCTTCTCATAGTTGTAGTTATACTTTCTATACTTGCAACAGTATGATTTATTTCTTACGAGGATTATCTCATTGATACAAGAGATAGTAAGAGACTATCACAACTTACGTGATTGAGAGATGGTCTC
Source organism: Candidatus Altimarinota bacterium (assembly GCA_020631575.1). Lineage (GTDB taxonomy): Bacteria > Patescibacteriota > Gracilibacteria > BD1-5 > UBA6164 > JAACSU01. Next base: position 11,508 of record JAHDGX010000006.1, read on the forward strand.
CGGTTGGCTACCACAAAATGAAGCCTCCCAAATCCAGATGATAATGTTGAAATTCGCAATAATGGGACAGCATTTTTATATCAGTGATATGCAGGAAAAAATGTTTTAGAATCAATTTCATATTCTGATACAATTAAGGATCCATCGGATGATATATACTATACGTATCTACTCTCTAGAAATAAAAGGGATTTTCAGGTGATGGGTTTTTTAGAAAAGTTTAATGGTGATGTTATCTCTCTTTCTGTAAATAATTCCTATGCATGAGAAGACTATTCTCAAAGATTTCCTAATGTCTTTGGAAAAAAATTAGGTATAGTTTTAGAAAAACAAACTAATACTCCACTACAAGAAATGTCAGAGTATGCAGGAATTTGATATATGGATTTACAAGATCCTACTACCAATGAGTTTGACGCGTATATTACAGATACTTTTTTAATATCATGAAAAGAATCAGATCTTACATGAATAATACCATTTACTACATGTAAAAAGATACTTCAAACATGATGAAGTTTTGGTGATGGGATTTATAACATAAACCCAACCGGCCTAAACCCTTTTACAGTATATTGTGATATGACAATGGATTGATGAGGTTGGACCTTGGTTTGAAGAAGTCATACAACAGGATCAGATTTTGATTTTTGATGGTTGAGTAGTAAAGGGTCTGTATATGATGACTCTTCGGAATATTCTTTATGAGATCAGGTAAGGGAATTATGATTTAGTGAAATTATGGCTACTACTTACACTACTGGAAAAAATATTAACCTTGCAGCAAAGGTGAGTGTTTCAGATCGAAATTATATAAATGATGAGATAAATTATGCATCTGTATCAGGAAACGGATGATGTGAAGAGGTATATCCATTAAATATTGCATGGATTAGTCCGTGTGACCCTATGTGAACAGATGGGAAGAGTACAAACGATAATTCGCTCCTTAAATGGTGATATATTCAATTCATTAATACAACAGAAATTAATGATACTCATTTCTTCTTTTATAAATCAGCATCTAATAGTATGAGGACAAGTAAGCTTTGATTAAGGTCGAATTGATACCTGGGCTCAAGCTGAGTTGCTGGATGGGGGGATATGGCTTATGAACAATGAATGATATTTGTAAGATAAAATATATGAGAAAAAATATATCAGCTTTTACCTTTGTAGAGCTTATAGTGGTTATCACTATATTAGCTATATTAGCTACTATTAGTTTTGGGACATACCAAAGCTATCTTTCATGAGCAAGGGACTCAAATAGACTTGTGCAGTTAGAGGATATGCATGATTGACTCGAGCTTATTAGTGTGAGTCAAAGACTGCCTTTTCCAGAAGACCTTATAGAAATTCAAGCAAATACAGATACATTTGCCTATCAAGGTTATGCAGGGGAATCAGTGATTAATACTATTTGATATGATTGATGAGGGAAGGATCCTGAAAATGGGAACTATCTTACTTATATGCTAAGTGAGAATCAAAGAGATTTCCAACTTCTTACCTACTTAAGTGACATATCACTGACAAGTAATAATCAGGTGCATGCTTTTGATTATAGTGATGTGTTTCCTATAACAAGAGGAAAACCCTTGTGAATTCTGATACAAAAGGATACAAATGCTCCTTTACAAAGCGATACTGCTATTGCTCAAGTAGGAAGCTTTGATATTGTCACATGATCAGGTAATATTGTTGCGTACCTTACTGATACTAATAGAATAGATACTTCTAAGTGAGAAACTCTTACCTCAATGCATCCATCAAAGACATGTAAGAGAATACTTGAGATATGAAGATCAAAGGGAAATGCTGTGTACACTATCTCCCCAGATGGAGTAACAAAATTGAGAGTATACTGTGATATGGAAACAGATGGAGGATGATGGACTTTTGCAGGTTTTATAGATAGCACAACTGATACGTGAAACATACGACTTGCAACAGGAATATGACAATATAATAATTCCAGAAAGGATACAGATACAGAGTATTTCTTACCAATGGAAAATTTATTACATACTGAAATGATGGTCTCTATCAATACTTCAGATGTTCTTCTTGCGGATTCTACTAATAGGCTCTTATTTCTTAGGTTTTGATTAGATTCAAATGCCTATCATAGTGATGATCTTTCAGATTGTTCGACATGACCAATGTGAACTTCAGCGAGGGGGCTAGGTTTACTCGATGGTGTGTATACGAGAGTATGAATATGAGAGAAAGAATATTTTACCTGATCTGCCTGATGTGCATCTTGATGGTATGTACGACCAAATTTATATAGTCCAGATAGTCAATGAACTGCTAGCTCTCGACAACCATTTCTTGATGAATTACCGTATACTCAAGCGCAGTATGATTCATTTGCAGCTGCCTGAAATTACCCTGTTGGGATGTATCTTTTGAATACTAAAGCAGTTGGCTCTACGTGAACTTTAGGAGCTAGATATTCTTCGGATGCTTGGGTGTGGATGAAGGGTGATTGGACCTCTTCTACAGTAGCAGACCCACAGACTTTTTGAAATCAGGCATGGATTTATGTACGTTAAGATAATTTTATGATAAAAAATATAAAAGCTTTTACTCTTGTTGAACTGATAGTTGTACTAACTATAGTAACAATACTCTCAACAGTATGATTTGTTGCATATACTGATTATCTTCGATGAGTACGCGATAGTAGTAGGATACAACAAATGACAGAAATGCATAAGTCATTTGTACTGTATGCAACGAGATCTAGGTTACCAATCCCATCATCATCGGTTTGAGTGGTTTATGGGAGTTCTCAGGTATGAACACAGTGATATGCAGACTCACAGGTGTTAGAAGTGATTAAGTATTCTGATGGATGATTTGACCCTAAAACAAAATCACCATATACTTATTTTATGTCTCAAGATAGAAAATCAGCACAGCTTTTGTGATATTTTGAAGAGAGACAAGTTAATTCTCTACTAACTATGCAATCAGTCCAAGCAGAACAGATATATGATAGTTTATATCCACAAGTAGTATGAGCAGAGCTTGGTGTCTTACTAGAGCAAGAAACTCAACGACCTATCCATGAGCTCTTATCTCTACAGGGTATATCGACACTTGATATTGAATCTTATACTTGAGCCTTGATTTCTTATGCGTCAAACTCATCTACTCTCTCATGAACATGAACGAGTCTTGTTTCAGTTGTACCAAAATTGAACTGTAAGAAACTTCTCTCAGTCCTAGGAAGTGCAGAAAATGGTATATATAAGATCAATCCAACATGAATAAAGCAAATTGAAGTCTACTGTGACATGGAAGCTGATGGAGGATGATGGACGTTTGCAGGCTTTATAGATAATGATATGGTTTCAGATGACATATCCTTTGTTAACTCAGTATGAATCTATGATTCAAATAGGGCAGATGATAATATATGATATTTGCTTGATATGGATGAGTTAAAGCATACAGAAATTCTTTGGGTATATAATCCTGACATATCAATTGCAAATAATTCAAATCAACTTATACAAGCTAAATACGATATTTGATTTCCATGACTGTATTCATGACCTGTTACTCCGTGCACCTCGTTTTTTGACTCTACTTGAAATCTCATGTACCGAACTAATGTGAATGATACCTACTCAGTGAGTACAAGAGAAGAATGTAATGCTACTACATGGTGATTTCGTCCATCAGATAATTCTTCTTTTATATTTCGTCTTAGAAATAGCTTAGACGGTGCATGAATAGGGAGTTGAGCTGCTTATGATTCACGTACATGGGGGATTACAAATACCTCAGACCCAGATTATGATGTAAGTTGGTGACATGATGTATGGATTTATGTACGATAATATATAAAAAACTCTCAGATGTATCTGAGAGTTTTTTGTAGTTAAGAAGAGTGGTGATTACCCTTTTTTAATTTCTTTCATTTTGAGTACTTCGTGCTTTCTTGTAACTTTATTATATTTTCTAAGTTCTGGACCTTTTTTCCCAGCTTCAAAATTCTTTTTTTGAATGTTTGTAGTGTGAACCATGTTTCCAGTTTCTGTAGAATAGTATGCTACATATGTTCTTTTCCCTTTTGCCATAACAGTGAATATTAATAATAATTTTCTAAATTCGCGAGGATTATATAATCTTTTTTATAAAATCCAAAACTTTTTTACACCTTCATAACATCAGCTTCTTTCACTTTTGTTGCCTCATCAATCTTTTTATTTGCGCTATCTACAAATTTTTGAAGTTCGACTTCTAAGTCTTTTGCTTCATCTTCAGAGATTTCTTTTTCAGATTTTTGTTTTGAAATTTGCTTATGCGCATCTCATCTAATGTTTCTTACCGATACTTTTGCATCCTCACCATACTTTTTTACGACTTTAGTCATGTCTCTTCTTGTTTCTTCAGTCATTTGAGGAACCTTGATGAGTATACTTTCAGCTCCTGCTTGAGGATTGAGTCATATATTTGCAGCCGTTATAGCTTTCGACATAGTCCCTATGAGTTCTTTATCCCATGGTGAAATAGAAAGGGTTTGAGGATCAAGTATACCGATTGATGCAGAATTCTTTATTGGTTGCATACTTCCATATTGTTCAATCATGATATCTTCTACTATAGCAGGGTTTGCTCTTCCCATTTGGAGTTTTCCAAACTCACTTTCTAGATGATGTAGAGCTTTGTCGAGTTGTTGCTGTGCTTGGTCTAGCATATTTTTATTATATTAAATGTATAAATTATTGTTCAGGATTATATTTCATGAGCGAAAAATAGCAAGTTTTTAGCTATAATTCAAGCATACTCATTGTTTTTTCCGAAAGATATTTTTCTAATTTATCTCTTTCTCACTTTTGAATCCAATTTCTAATTTGTGTTGCCGAGATAGGTATAATACTTCGAGGTATCTCTATAATACTTATTTCAAAGGGAAGAGATGTTTCAAGTTGTAGGAGTGACTGCACTGCAGAATCATTATCTGTATCTCAGCAGTATATATTGAGATTTGTGGTGTTTTTAGGAATACTTTTAACGATATTATCACTCCACTGCTCATCTGTTGGAAAATCAGGAAGAGCGGATATAGATATACACTTATCAGGATAGTTTGCATATATGATTTGTTTTCTCATCTCATATGAATATGGATTCTGGAGATCACGTATATTACTTGATCATATCAATACCTGAGTTATAGGATTATCTTGTAGCGACCTATCTATAAGAAGCTCATGTCATTTATGAAAGGGCTGAAAGCGTCAGATTATGAGTCAAATTTGTGACATTAGAGTGAATTATAGTACTCAGTAAGATCTGGAGCAATTTGTTTTTTTCTTGAGAGCCGCGATCAGAGATCAGCGAGATTATCTTTTACTTCACAGTGAAATACCTTAGAGAGTAGATCACTATCATGACCATCAAGGACGATAGTTGTATTGGACTCACCAAGAATATCTACTATAGAAAGCATGATAAAATCAAGGTTTTGCTCTTTTTTCAGCTCTTTAAGTCAGCTAAGTATCTCATCTTTTCTTCCAAGACTATATCATGGATTTGTTGTTTCAAGTGTTCCGACTCCTATCTTTTTATTCCCAAATTCAAAGTTTTTATAATCATACTGTATCAGATCTTTTACTGGCATATCTCATAAGTCTGATTTTGCTTCAAACATTGGCATTGCAAAGTCCTCAAGATGATCTATTTGAGCTATAGATTGAAGCTTTTGAGCGATATGCCTATCTTCGTGTGTAGTTGTAGGGGATTTCCACAAAAGAGAATCAGACATAATGCAAGCAAGCATCATCGTTGCAATATCCTTAGAAATTTCAAATCATGACTCGAGATACATCTTATAAAGTATGCTTGCTGTTGAGCAGAGGGGCTCAATTCTTATGTTGAGGGGAGTACTACTCTCGAAAGCAATTTTATGATGATCAACGATCCATGTTATATTGAGATCTGAGAGATTATTAGGGGCCTGCGAAGACTCGTTATGGTCTACAAGACATACTTCAGTGTTAGGATCTAGTTTCGTTGTGATTTCTGGTGTTTGTATGTTATATTTTTCTAGTAAATACTGAGTTTCTTTATTTAGTCTTCATTGTATGTATGCAGTAGTATTATATCATTTCTTTTTAAGGAAATCAGTCATTATTATCGCTGATAATGTGCAGTCAGTGTCTGGATTTTTGTGTCAAATAATGGATATTTGAGTCATTTTAAGTTAAGATAAAAAGTAATAATATGTGTAAATTATATGTATTTTTACAACTTTTCAACGTCATTAGAAGAGAATAATTTGAAAATACAAGTAGAGAGCTATACTTCTTCGTAAGATACTATTTTTTTACACATCTACTTATGTCTTCTTTTTTACAAGAGAAAATTGATGGAGCATGATTTGAACTTCTTATTGATACAAAAATCTTTCCAAAAGATATCATTTTAAAAGCTGCATATAATCATCTAGATACTGGATACTTCTTCTTCAAATATGATGAGTGAGGCAATATTGCTTTAGAATTTACCCCTAAATCAGATATTAGTGTGGATCCTAGAACTCTCATTTGAGAGTTTTCCGATGAGTTACTTGATGTATATCTCAGGGATAAGCTTGAAAAAGACAATAAGATTATTAGAGAAACCATTGTTACAAAGGCTATTAATGGTCCTCTTGATATGCAAAACTTTGTGACGCTCGATACAGATACAAGCAGACAAAATGAAATCGATTTTGATAAAGATATTGATGACATACTCGCAGATATTGAAAATGATCCTGACTTACAAATAGATGAGCAAGAAATAGAAAATATCCTAAAAGAGATTGAGGAGGATGCAACACTCAGTAAGCCAAAAGTTACTATAGATTTGGGAGCAGTATGAGGGATAAAGGATATGTTTAAGAAAAAATAATATGGAGAAACAATTTAAGGTACAGAGTGATATATATGATATATCGTTAATTCAGGAAGCTATTTCTGATTTTTCAGATGTTGCTGATATATCATATAACAATGATGTTCTCAATATATCTTGAGAAACAAAGGAAGATATTGACGAGGTGTTCAATGAGTTTATGAATTATGTACTTTCACTGTAAAAAAATATGACTTTAGATATACAAGCAATAGATAATAGAAAAACGGGGACGGTATGATTTTTTCGCTTCAAGAAATTTGATTCACAGAAATACTTAATTACAAGTGATGCATGAAAGTTTCACTTCCTGACTCATGATGATTTTAGACTTTTTTCAGTATGAGATGTGTCAGAACTAGCAAGTTATTCAGAACTTGTGAAAAAAGGATTTATACAAGATGAACATTATATTCATAAAATGTCTTGTAGTGTAGCATTGAAAAATCATTTTGTGTGAATGGGGCCTGCGCTTCATATGATAGTAATAACTCTTAGGTGTAATCATAAGTGTAGATATTGTCATGCTGCCGTGGCTCCTATGACAGCAAAAGAGTTTGATATGTCGAAAGAAACTGCTAAAAAAGTAGTTGATACCATCATGTACACAAATGCCCCAAGTTTTACTATAGAGTTTCAGTGATGAGAAGCTCTCGTGAACTATCCAGTTGTTCAATATGTGGTGGAGTATGCAAAAGATAGAGCGCAGCATCTCTCAAAACAGATCACTTTTTCTCTTGTTTCAAATCTTACTTTGATGACTGAGGATAAACTGAAGTGGCTTCTGGATAACTGAGTAGATATATGTACGAGTCTTGATTGAGATGAAGTCTCGCATAATAACTCTCGAACATGATTTGATGGGAATAGTTTTGAGAAAGTGACGTATTGGATGAAGCGTGTGGATGAGGAGAAACAAAAACGTTGAATGTGAAAAGTATGAGCACTTCTGACAGCAACAAAGGAGACTCTTCCAAAGTATAAAAAAATAATTGACGTATATAGATCCCTTGGACTTGATGGGATATTTCTTAGATGGCTCAATCCGTATGGATTTGCTGCTGCTGACCTGCAAACTCTAGCCTATGAATCAGATGATTGGATTAGGTTTTATAAAGAGTCATTAGACTATATTATTGAGATTAATGCTTCAGGAGAATTTTTTAGAGAGCAAATTACTTCTGTGTATTTGCAAAAAATATTCAATGAATATGATCCTGCCTTTATGGATATACGAAATCCAAGTGGGATAGCAATAGGTTGAGTTGCGTATAATTATGATGGAAAAGTATATGCAAGTGACGAATCAAGAATGCTTGGAAGAATGGGGATAGATGATTTTCTTATGACTGATATGCTCGACTCAGGAGAAGATACATATAAGGCAATGATGCAGAGTGATATTACAAAAATCGCGGTTCAGTCAAGTACTCTTGATGGCTTACCAGGGTATAATGATCATGTCTATAAGCCATACTTATGAGTAGATATTATTCATAACTTTAAAATGACAGGGAGTCTGTATGCTCCAATGGAAAAAGATGAAAAAATGAAGTTACAGATTGCTATACTTGATACCATTTTTGAAAAACTTCAAGATCCAAAAATCGAGAAGATATTTATGAGCTGGATAGGGAGATAAGATTATGAGACCTTGTAAAGAGTTCTTGTTTGTAATTCAAGGAAAAGCATTATACTTAGCCTTATAAAGTACATTTAAAACTACTATATTATGAAGAAAAAAGATAAATTTCCAAAACTTAAGAAATCACTTAAGAATTTTCTTACAGATGAAAGTGGGAAAATCACAAAAAAAGATGCTTTATGATTATGAATAGGGGCTGCTATGATATGATCGATAGAACAAGTTTCTGCAGCACATTGTTCATCTTCAGGAGCTCATGGAAATAAAACTTATTCCTCTCCATGAGTATCACATGGAAATGATACTACATGGTGATCTAGAAATTTTAATATGACAGCCAATGGAATTCAATCATGTCAGCATGGAAGTGGTATTGTAAATGGGCATTACAGCTCCACTCCTTCTGGCCAATGAAATGCTAGATTTTCGTGACATGCAAATCATGGAAGTCATGGGAGTGGACACTGTAGTTGTTGAAGGGGGTGTTGGTAATTTTTAAAAAAAATATCATGAAAAGCATACATTATATTATTGCAATGATTTTGTGTCTCATTATTGGTTTTTTAGGAGGATACTTTGTTTTTTACAAAAATAGTTTTGATAAGCAGAGCACACCTATCTTTATTCCTGAAGGGATAGGTGGTATTTCTAGTTCTATAGATAGTAACGTAGATGCAACTGTTATTCTCAATTCTCAATTACAATGAATTTTAGATGAGCAGAAAAATACCGATTGAGAGCCTGAGTTAGGGCAAGCATTCTCTAATATAAAATATGCACTTAGAAACGATGCGATCAGTGATCAACATCTAAACTATTATGGAGTATGAAACTCACTCTTGTTTTCAAGTATATCACAGCGAGATGAGTGTGATGTGTATCTCGAGAAGATCTCAACTCCTTCTCCTCAAAGATTTTATCAAGAGTGTATTTTTCAGTATTATCTGAAAAAATTACTAGAAAATAAGTGAAATTATGATGTTCCATCTGTAATTCTTGCGGAATATTCTATACTTAACAGTATATCAAACAAATCATGTAGTGTAGAGAATGACTTTCAATGTATGCTATTATTCAATAACGAAATGACTCGAGAAAAATTTCTCTCAGACATGCCTCAACTTATGATTGATAAGTGATTTACGGTAAGTGATTTTCTCAGAAGTATCTCTCTTGTAAGTTATTGAATATATGTCTTTAATGATGATGTTCGAGATATTGATACGCTGGAAGAAGCTTTAAATTTATATTATGATGAAGCTCTTATTCAAAAAGCTGTCTATGAAAATCAATCCTCTTATTGTGATGAAATTAACTACGAACCAAGTCAAAAATATTGTAGAGATATTTTAAATAATGATACGCAAAAATACTTAGAACTTTTCAATAAATTTTATTCTCTCTCTGAATAAGATTTGATGAATACGGCATTTTACGTACATGTTCCATTTTGCCCATCTTGATGTAGGTTTTGTCATTTCTATATAAATGGGAAAAAACAAGAGTGATATGTAGAACTTCTTAAAAAAGAGTATAGTCTACGCTTTGGGGATACGGTTCAACAAGTATCATGCATACATATATGATGATGAACTCCAAATCTACTTTCAGAGCCTGAGCTGCAAGAACTTCTCTCATTCTTACGCAAGACACTACTCTGATATAAAGAGTTTTCTATCGAACTCCATCCTGCTCTTTGTACTAAAAAGCAGCTAGATATACTCAAAGCATGATGAATAGATCGTATATCTTTTGGTATTCAATCCCTTGATTCATCGATTCTTGCGCACCATACAAGAGTATCAGGAAATTATGAGAAGCTTCACGAACTTGTCGCATATGCGAAAGAAATAGGAATTAAAAAGATAAATTTTGATTTCATATATGATCTCATAGGAGATAGCCTAAAAAATATTCAAAGGAATTTTGATTTTATAGAAACATGTAAACCTTCGAGCGTCTATTATTATAGGCTTAGGAGGTTTACAGAGCATCTAAAAAAGTATCATACATCAAATGAAAAACGTGCCTTTTGATACTATATGAAAGTGAAAAATAGCTTTCAGAAACTCTGATATACCCGTCTAAATAATGCGGTGTATTATGATCGCAGTCAACTATGATCCCAAGTCCCATTTTTATATGATGAAATTATATATGCTTCGAGACATAATCTTATAGGTATTTGAACTGCAGCTACATCGGAAATAGAAAACCATTTCACAAAAAATATATGCTCTTATGAAGAATATCAAAAATCATTATCTGAAAAAAACGTGCTTCTTCTTGATCAAGATTTCTCTATTGCTTCTAGTGCGCGTGTTTTAAATAGGCTCTATTTTTTCCTGCTTCAAAGATCTCAAGTAGAACTCTCGAGTTTTACCAGTATATTTTGAAATATGCTTGAACTCCAAGATGCTCTAAATAAGCTGCGAGATCATGATTTAGTTTCTGTCATAGACGAAGGGATATTTCGTCTTACTGAAAAGGGGCATTATTATTTTGATGAAAAGATATGAGATATACTATTTAGTGATTATAGGGGGGAGTTTGAATTATTAAAAAAACTATAAATGAATTGTGATATTGTAGATTTTGATAGGTTTCTAAGCTCATGGATAGCAAAAAAGTATACTTCTACAAGTCTAGCTAAATATATTTTAGAAGAAAAAAAGCTATATCAGCGAATTACAACAGAGAAGGTAAGTCCAAATGGACCGGTACTTTCTAAAAATGATACCCACTTTTTAGATGTTATTGAGCCATGAGTTCGTGATATGGTGTTATATTTCATAGAATCTTTATGACTTATTACATATTGTTCTTGCCAGTGACACCAACACCTGTCATCACAAGAGAAGTGATATATTGATGAACGTTATATTAAGGTATTATTTCTTTCAAAAGATTCACGTGACACTATACAAAAAATCTTCCAACATATTATCGATACATATCCCTGAGATACTTCTATTATTCTTCCAAAAGTTTTAGCTTTTGATGAAAAATATAGTTGAAAACTTCTCTCTCAAGATAGTATTTATTGCCTTCAAATTAATTTTTCATCTGAAAAGAATAATGTGATTAAATATTTTGATGCAATAGAAAACGTGTATAATGAATTTCTAGATTACATGAAGATCTTTTTTGATACAAGGAAATGAAAAGAGTAAATCTATTTTTATGAATCAATGAATGGTGCAACCTAGATTGCAGTTATTGTAATGTTGTAAAATCACAAAAACAGCTCACTTTTGAAGACTGCAAGAAGGCATTTGTATATTACATCAAATTTTTCCCAGATGCTGAAGGGTATAATGTATTTTTTATGTGAGGAGAACCAATGTTGTCATACTCAGATATTCAAAAAAATATACTCTATCTTCGAGCACTCTGAGAAAGGATAGGAAAGCCAATTGATACCTTTATGCCAACCAATGGAACCCTCCTATCAGAATCGCGATTAGATTTTTTTCGAAAATATAATCATCAAGTTTCTCTCAGTATCGACTCACTTGATCCAAGTTACGATTATAGAAATATTCGTGATAGGGAAGATATCTCTTCGGTACCGGTACTGCTTAAGAATTTAAAACTATTTCAAAACTATAGTGATATACTCCGAGTAAAAATAGTAGTTATGCCAGATATGGTAGAGGGAGTCCTACATACATTTAATACTCTCAGAGAGTTATGATTCTCATTTATTAATATACAACCAGCGCACTGAGTTTTATGGACTCAGGAAAGACAGAAAGCATACATAGGAGTATTACTTCAAACCAAGTTTATAGCTTCTGGAATTGAGAATCTGAAATCAACAACCTTAAAGTGATCTCATAGGAATGAAGATGATGGACCAAGGTTTATATGATGTGCTAAGTGAAGAAGTGAGATATTTATCGATTCTTATGGAGAAATATATGTATGTGATGCTTTTCTCGCATACCCTTATGAGAAAAGGAAGAAATATGCACATGACAATTTGTTCAAGCCAAACTTTAATCAAAAAAAATTTGAAGAATATCGTGACTGGAAATACTGTAATAATACGATTTTATGAGATGATAGTGATATTACTCACTGTGAAATCTGTGACGAAACAAAGTCTTGTTCTACTCTTTGTAATGCGCTTCCAAATAATGATAGCGACTATGACAGAGATATACTAATGTCTAATTTTCACTTATATCGTAAACTTGATATGTTATGAATATAAAGAAGAAATATCAGATAATAGAAGGTATAGAAGAATTTTTTTTTAAGGAAGTAGAGGTCTTATTGATTCAAAAAGTTAAGGTATTACTAGAGAATACGATACACGATTATGATGTGGAAGTGTGTATTTTTTATAGAGATGGATTACTTCACCCAAAATGTAAATTTCAAATTTTTACTGATAGTGAAGAATTACTCACTCAACTATTGCGACTTATAAGTATTGAAAATTATGATTTTCTACGATGAAAAAATCCCCTTAAATGAATCCAATTTGTTTTTAATAAAAATGGAAACATAATTGAATATGCACTCAATCATGTTTCTTATACTAATGAAACAGTCATAGATATTTCCTATAAAACATTTATTTGAGAGCAGAGCTTAGTAAGAGAATACATACATAGATTCCCAAAGAACTATATAAATGATATAGCTATCACAAGATTTCGAGATGTATTTTTGATTAAAGATATTATTCTTCTTCAAAAGAAATTTTTTGAGGAAAAAATCTCAAGCTGTTATTTATTTTTTGTCAGTAATTCTTATTTTCCTGATATATTTGAAAAAGAATTTGATATTGTGATCCCAGATTTCATAAAGTGATATAATATGAAATGCTTTTGTATATGTATGAATAAAGCAGAACTGACGAGTAAAATACCAAGCAAATTTTCTCTCTACTTTTGAACCTATTGAATGTAATGCTGAACATATTTTCTACTAAAAAATGAGCAATCATAAAGATAGTCTATGGATGTAATCATAGATGCTATTTCTGTCATGAACGAGAAAATATATATTCGTATAATTTTAAAAATATACATCTAAGTGACTTAGATACTATATATGAGTGGATCAGAGAAAATGAGTTTGATTATATAATTATTTCGTGAGGAGAGCCAACACTTCATCCTGATCTAGTGAAGATTATCTTGTATTTTCAGGAAAGAGATATACACATAGTTATGGTAAATAATGGGAGCCGATTGCATACTCATGATTTTTCAAAAGTAGATCCAAATAAAATGACTTTTTATATATCATATCATGGCTTAGAAGAAGAGTATAATGATATTACTGAGAGCACAGACTTTCAGCAAGTCAGTGAGAATATAAGTCTTATTTCAAAACAGTTCCCAGAAGTGATTTTGAGGTATGTAGTAAATAAAAAAAATACTCAGACCTTCCATGAATATACTCGTTATGTTTTTGAAAATTTCCCAGATGTATATTTAGAATATGTACTGGTTGAAGATTTGAGATATTCACATGTACAAGAGACGTATATTCCACTTACAGAGTTTTACAAGCTAGTGTTTCAATATATAAAACATGATAAAGTACTTCTAGATGGTTGAGCAGCTTGCTTCTCTCCATACCTTTTTCAGCATGCACGTAATAAATTTGATCCTCTTGTAAATACGATGCTTGGACTAGTTAAAAAGACAAAACAGGGAGAGCTAGTATATAACATAAAGCAGATACTTTCTGATGAGAATATAAAAAGTCATTGGAAAAAATGTAAGAGCTGTGTACAGTATGATTATTGCCATGGATTTGATACAGATTATATAAATAAACACTCATGAAACGACTCGGTTTAGATATAGAACTCACTAACATATGTAATGCTACATGTGCTATTTGTGATAGAAAATCTATGGAACTTCAGGGACTCTGAACTATGACAGATGAGGTATATGATGCTATACTTAAAAAATGAGTCCCATATCTTAAAATTATGAGTTTTTGATGAATTTGAGATCCTTTTCTAGATAAAAATTTTTGGTCACGAATTTCTCTGCTTCTTCAAGAAGTAGAGAAACAATGAAGAAAGTATGATCTCCATATCTTTGTGTATTCTAAAATGCAAAATATGTCCGAAACAGACTTTTTGCAAATAAAAGAAATCCAAGATTTAGGATATAATTTTACTTTTTATTTATCAATTTTTACCTTTCGTAGGAAATACTATAGCATGCTAACAGGGTTATCGTATGATCAATTTCAAAAGAATTTTGACCTCTTGAGAAAATCATGAGTCAATTATAAGATTAACTTTACTCTTACAAAGTATGGAGTAGATGAACTTCCATATCTTATAAAAAACTTTTCGAACTATCAAATAGAGACTATTCATGATTTTAGATGAGAGATAGATACCGATGCATATCTTTTTGAGAATATGAAAGATATAGATTTTTCAGCTCGTCAGAGCAATGTTCCTAATGATTTGTTAGTATCTTCTTTTTCTATTACACATACTGGAGAGTTTCGGTATACTGATGAGGACAGTAGAAGAGATGTAAAGATATGAAACATTACAGAGATAGATTTCAAACAAGCAGCAGATATATATGCTAACCTTGCCTCAAAATGAGCAGCATAATAGATATACAAACCTTAGAATTTGATGTTTCAAATAAATGCGGGAATACCTGCCAGGGATGTTATCATAATAAAATTATAACAGAAAATACTACCTCTCCAGAACATTTCAGCACATATATATCAAAGTTTTTTGAAATAAATCAGAGAGAAAAACTCGATAGTTTCGCTCTATACTGATGAAACATACTTGAAAATAATAATCTCATAGAATACTTACGGGTACTTCAAGATTATAATCATAGTATCTCAGAGTATTTGTTCTCGACAACGTTTTGAGAGTATACACTGGCTGCAAAAGCAAATCAAAAATATCTCTTGGGAGAATTCTTTTCATGAAAGAAGTTTATTTTTCAGTACTTTTTTCATCCTGATTATGTTGAATCGTACATAGAATCTTGCAGGGATCTCATATCTCATCAATATCAGACTCATATATTTTTTTCTGTGCAGCTTGTTGAAGTTGAGAAGCAGTATATAGTACACTTGTGTAAGTCTCTGAGGAAATTCTTTGTGAGTATTGGATGTAAGAGAAAAGAAGATTTAGAATCTATAGAACGCTGCGTTGTATCTGCCATACGTGACAGGACAAGAACAGAAAATTTAGAAATTTCTATAGGAAGTTATACGTTCCTCATTATGGTGCTTCACCCTGTCAAAAAAGAGCAGTGACGTATCAGCTCTGTATGTGGAGATTCATGCTCTTTTTATAGCTCATCGTCTATCCTATCAAATAATATGTTTACTTCGAGCATGCTGTCTATTGAGTATGATGGAGCAATAAATTTTCACAATCCTAATTGTATTGCGAGCTTACAAAAAATATGTAATATTATGGAAGATGATGATCAGATTTCAGAGAAACTTCATAAGTTTTACTGATTTCTAGGTCAAAATGTGAGAGATAATCCCAAACTCATAGATGCATGTAATGGCTGTTTGAAACATAATCTAAAAAAATAATATAATGCAAAAAACAGCGTACTTACAACTTCATAGAATCTGTGATCAAGATTGTATTTTTTGTGCGCAGCCTACTAATGGAAAATATCTGAATTTTTCTGAGATTAGTGATCAAATTGATTATTATATTTTACAGTGATATACGGGGATAATATTTTCTGGGTGAGAACCTACTATGAGTCCGTATTTTTTTGATACTATTTCATATTGTAGAGAAAAAAATATTTCTATGCGAATACTTACAAACGGCCATATGCTCGCAGATGCAGATTTTGCTCGCAGGTCTATTGACGCGTGACTGAGCTCTTATCATATTTCTCTTCACTCTCATGTCGAGACTATACATGACGCAATGGTAAAAAAGTCATGAAGTTATCGCAGAAGTCTTGAAGCCATGACAAATATCCTTCGTCTAGGATGAGACTTAACAATTAATATAACAATTAACAGTTACAATGTAACATACTTTCCTAAAATGATCTCTTTCTTTCTTAAAAACTTTCCAAAGATAGACGGATTTATAGTAAATAATCTAGAAACATCGCAAATAACAAGCACTTACTTTTGAGTTATTGCAGATTTACAGGATATCAAGAAGATAATTATACCAACACTTGATTTAATTGTTGCATCATGAAAGGAGGTTCGTGTTGAACGAGTGCCGATGTGTTATATGAGATGATACGAACACTTAAGCGTTGACGTAGAGTATACCATTTTAGGAGACGAGAAATACCTACACTATCTCGATGATACGACAACTTCAGGAGTCTTAGATAGTTCTACTCATAGCGCTGATTACACGTATTGATCAGCATGTAAAGCATGTGATCTAAAAAAAATCTGTTCAGGTATTGTTTGAATTTGAACTCACTATAAGGAAAGTGATTTATATACTCAAAAAGTTAGCAAAGATGAGCTAGACTCCATCATATTTCTATCAAAGAAATATCTTCACAGATCTTACTAGGTACTGTATTGGAGTATCTTGAAATGCTACTGTTATAAGAAATCATCACAGTATATACGGTCAAAATGAAAAGGTTTCCCGCACATACACTTCAGAAATCTTGTGCTTTTTGAGGAGTTTGATATCGCTTTTTGTAAGGCAACGATGAATCTTCTTATAAATTTCAGCAGGGAGTTGAGAAGATTTCTTTTCTATGACCATTCATTTTTTTATTTTTTTTATAGGAATAAGTATACTCTCAGCTTGTAGGCAAAATGAGTGATACATAGCAATTAAAAGTCGAATTAGTAAGTATATACATAAGTAAAGAGTAAGAATTTTTTGTATATGCTGTAGAAATATATCTTCTAACACGCGGTATTCTAGATACAGAAAACTTGAGAGTAAGGCTATTGAAGCAAAGCGAATTATAAGTCTATTTTTTCCATCTCTTATATATTTATTTGTAATAGTATGGTACATGGGATGTCGAAGTACGTACAGGACAAGTCATATAAGTAGTATGATTCAGATGCTTCCTCCTATGACTATAGGAGAACGTAATAGTGACCATGATATGTCTACGCTTCATAAATATTCGATAACATATATACGAACAAATCTTATGACACTAAAAAATAGTAAAAAGTAGAGTACATATGTACTGAGCTGAAACATGGCTCGTGAAATACTCTTCCCTTGTAGCAGGAGCATATAATTTTCTTTTGAAAAGTAATTGGTACAGCTCTTTATACTTCATATTTTTTTACACCAAAATAATCAAAACCCTAATGCTATCCATAAAATTGTAAGAAGAAATGTATTGAGAATGAACCAAAAAAAGGATATATGTGGTATGAATAAACTTAAGACGAGAATATACTTTGTATCACCGGCTCCCCACACCCTAAAGTGAAACAACCAGAACCCAAAAAATGCGACGCTGAGAAATTGTAGAGTAAAGTACATAAAAGATATAGCATCTCATGCTCAGTTCAGGTGAAGTGTGTGCCATGCTAGAGGAGAGATAAGTATTAAATATAATAACTCTTTGTTAGGTATTTTTTGATACCGCATGTCACTAAGAACTATTTTGTAATTTATGTAGCAGAATCATAAGAGTCATATGATTCATATAACAGTATTCATGTGTTGTTAAATATTGTAAATGGTGAAAAATGAAAAAATATACAAGTGTCTGTATATATTTTCATTTTCTTTGAAAAAAAATATACTTCTAGAGTATAATTATTTATATATTAAAATGCAATGTCATACCATACAGTTTTAGGGTACAGAGATAATACTCTTTTAGATCAGTATAAAGAAAAATACTTTATATATCTGTATAATCAGGTTTTGAATTTTTTTCATAAATCTGCTTGGCTCATAGATTTTAAAGCTTTAGATAAAAGTGTATTACGAGAGTTCTTGCTTCACCCAGACAATTCTTCTCTTATTCAAGAGATATGATTATCTTGAGATACAGATTCTAGAGATAGGTTTGAAATAGAATGTAGTAACATAATTTCTTGAGAGAATGAAAAATTAACAGCCTTACTCGGAGATACGATACCTGGTACAGAAATCAAACTGACTCTGTATGATAATAATCCTCAAAATATGCAGGTATGACATCCTGATCATGATCAAAATGGTATGCTTGGCTGGGGAGATCGAGCTGAGAGTGAGTGGCTTAGGGTATTTTCAGATTCGTTTACTCTCCTGAAACATATTGACGAGGATTTTTTTCTTGAAATGAATAGTATGATTCAAAAGATTGTTCCTATGAGAACTTCAGTTGATGTTCATAATTCATGCTCATATAAGGAATGCATAGGGACACTGTATTTATGATACACTATAAATGCTCAGCAGCCCGAGCTGAGTATTCTAGAGGCTCTTATTCATGAATCGAGCCATAATAAGCTTAATCTGATTATGCAATCAGAAAAATTACACATTAATGACTATTCTCTTAGGTATTATTCTCCTTATAGACCTGATGCTCGTCATATTCAATGAGTACTGCTATGAGTACATGCCATAGTTCCAACCGTATATATACTCTTACTCGGAATAGAGAAGTGACATATAAGAAATAATAATTGGTATGAAAAAGTACTATTGTATCATATGAAAAATAAGCTTGGCTATAGAGTCTTAGAGCGTCACGGCAAATTTACTACAATTTGAAAGAAGATTTTTGATGATATGTGAGATGTTATGAAGCTTTGTGATGTTCTTATCAAAAATAATTCTCATCTTCAGGCTATAGATTTTTCTTCAATCCAAGCTCGAGCGAAAGAACACTTTATTGAGGTACGAAATAATTATCCATATTTGCAATACTAGTTTTTGCGATTTTCTCATATATGTGATGTAATATAAGTGGATAAATATATTTGCAAATATTACACATGAAGAAAATCTGTATTTTTTTAATATCAATAGCAATATTTACAGGATCTGCTGACGCTAGGTGGTACTGACCTTCTGGTGGAACTGGCCCACTTGTATATAATGGGTTTTTTATAGAGAGTAAATCATATAATTCTGGTGGACCTAGATGGTGTACTGAGGACAGTGATACTACTTCACCTCCGACAGCAATTACTCATGCTGCATTTCCTTGAGTCTCAGCATGATCATATACACATGATTCTCGAGTAATATCAAGTGTTAATAGCACTCAGATGCGTTGCCAAAGATGGGATAATTTAGCTCCAAGTATTTCTTTTGGGCTTGTATCAAACAGTAATCCATTAAGTAATGATACATGGACGAGATTTGATGTAACTTCTTCAGGAAATTGTTCAGACACTGGTTGATCATGATGTAATAATGGAAGTATGCAGTATCGAATTGAAAATAGTCCATTTTCCTGTAATAATTGAGGATCTTGGACCACATGACCTTCATATCCCCATACTACCCCAAATAATACAGTAAAAATAGAATACATATGTTATAGAGTAAGAGATTTTGCGGGGAATGGCTACGCTTATAGCTCAGTTGCAACGATTAAAATTGATAAACAAGTTCCAACATTAGCAGATGTAATAAATAATAATGATCCTGATTACCTTGCAGTAAATGGCCAGAACTATGAGATAGATATTAATGCAAATGGGTGAGCCCCTATAGACGATGTAGAATATACTTACGAAAATACAATTGACGAGTCTCAATCAAGCACTAACTATGCTACGAGTGTACCGTTTGATTTTGCATGGAATATCAGCAATGTAGATGGACCAAGTAATAACTTTCGTAAAGCAAATGGATGACGAGAATATACTTTTCGTTTAAGGAGTATATGTGACCAAGCCGATAATTGTTGGACATGAAATGAACCATATAATCATGATGTATTCGCAAATACTACTTCTATTACTGCTTCAACTCCAACTAATAATTTGTCATCACAAATAGTTGCGGATGGGACTGTTAAAAACATAACTGTAAATTTAGTCGATCAATATGGGAATGGTATAGTTCCAGCGAGTGGGATATCAAGAACAGTTGATATAAATGTAAGAGGGAATAACCAACTACGAAGAAATCAATATTTAAATAATGGAACTGATTCAGCAATATTTGTTGATGGAACTACTCTAGCGTTACCAGTATCTCCTACAGCTCTTAGATCATTGGATAATAGAGCTTCTACAGATGGGAATTATACTATACCGTTCTATATTTATGGACCAACAAGCAATGCAAATTCCCTAATGCCATGAAGTGCAAATATAACAGTTCACTATGATATAAATGGTTCACTTGGGGTCACATGAGACACACCTCAAAACGAACTTATTTGATGAACTAGTACTACAATAAATGCTCTTCCTCTCTTTAACACTGTGATTTCTTGAAGCGTTGCGACTCAATGATTTTTAGAGTGAACAGCTCAAGATATAACTATCAATGTGGCTCCAGCTAACGGCACAAGTACGAGTTCACGTTCTCTTAGGGGAGAATTTGGTGATGTGTCAGGATCCAATAATATTGCTAACACAAGGTATGGGTTTGCTATTTCTGGAAATTCAATACAGGAATGACAACAAACTGGCTGGGCATGAACTACGCAGTTAAACTCAAGCCTTAGCTCTTTGAATAACGCAAGCACATTTATGACGCAAGATGGTCCTGTAGGAAATCAAACATTTTCATATCTTGCAAGTATTGTAAAATATAGTAGATCAGGAAAGACAATAGTATATCCTTGAGATATTATCTGAAAAACGAGTTATCATGGTGCAGTCTGAGGAAATAATTCATACCAAGAGGGAATTAAAATTATCTGAAATACAAGTTCACAATGAACAGGGGAACTTGTAGTAGATCAATTTGATGATGATGTGCGTATTTTAGGAAAACTCACTAAGTCTACTTTTCGACGAGATATATCAGAAAATGTGTATGAAGTAACTAGATTTTATACAGGTTCTACTATTTCATGAAATGTAAATACACTTTCTAGTACTGTAAGTAATCCATGAGAATGGAATAATTCCTCATGACTTAAGTTGTTTTGAAATAAAGTTCTATTTTATAAAAATCCTGCCTGATGAAGGGTAGATGTTTCTGGAGGAATAGTAGAGGGACAAAAGACTCTTGTTGTCGAGAGCGGAGATGTTTATATCAATGGGAACATAAGAAATGATTCAAGTAGTGATATGTTATGAATTATTGTTCTTGATGGTAATATCTACATTGATAGTACCGTTAGTGATGTAGAGGCTGCATTATATACGAATGAATCAATTCTTTCTAGTATAGCCTGAAATCCAGTTACAACATCTACAAATACAGCATCTAATTTAGAAAACCAATTGTATATTAGAGGATCAATCTTTAGTGAAAATACTATTTGAGGATCCAGAGCAAGTCCAATAAAGTGTCCATATAATATTTCAGCTACTTGTGATAGAGATGAAGCTCAAAAATATGACTTAAACTACATGAGAAGATACTATATCTATGATAGTGATAGTAATGGATCTCCAGATACAGCGAGTTGAGATCAATCATTTGCTAACACTGGAACAAGATGAAGTAGGTCGGACATAGAAAGTTTTCCTGTTATAATTGAATATAATCCTATAATTCAACAAACTCCACCACCGTTTTTCGATTAATACAAAAAAAGACTTCTCATGTGAGAAGTCTTTTTTAATTAAAAGAATTTTATTTTATCTGCATTTGGATGTTCTTTGAGTTTTTCCAGCGTTTTTGCTTCGATTTGTCTGATACGCTCCCTGGTTACTCAAAACTCTTTTCATACTTCTTCGAGTGTATGTACATCTCATCCTTCAAGACCAAATCTCATTTGTATGATTTTTCTTTCTCTAGGAGTAAGAAAATCAAGCATCTCTCAAAGGTTATCTTTAAGAAGGTTCATATTTGTTTGTTCGTCTGGTGCGAGTGTTTTATCATCTTCAATAAAGTCTCCAAGAGAAGTATCTTCTTCTGATCCAACTGGAGCGTCAAGAGAAAGTATATCTTGAGA
>JAHDGX010000054.1 GCA_020631575.1 Candidatus Altimarinota bacterium
GATGCTATTACTCTTCTCGATAGCCAAAAAAATGTTATACAGATGGGAGGAACCATGAGACTCTGAAAGCAAGATAGTAAACTCAAATCTTGAATAATAAAATCACTCTATAACATGAGTGACAGACTTACGTGAAATAATATAGTAAGTGAGAGATTTCGTCACAGATATGAAGTGCACCCAGATTTCGCAGAGCATCTGAAAGCGAGCGATCTAAAAATAAGCGGGATAAGTCGAAAAGCTGGAATCGTACAGTTTATCGAAATGAATGAAAAAGTCCACCCATACTACGCTGCGACCCAATCGCATCCAGAACTTACCAGTAAACTCGAGGATCCAGCTCCACTCTTTATCGGACTAGTAAAAGAGTGTCTCAAATAATTACTTTTGAATCTTCACCTCAGCATCTATAGGATAGCCTTGATTCTCTAGCATGCATCTCAGGTATTTTCCTTGGAGCTTCCCAGGAATAAAATGCATATGATAGTGCTCGACACTTCTGTTTCACATCGTCTCGCGAGTCGCTGAAAAGTAATCTTTTTCTCAGAGACCTTCGTAAAAAGTCTTCATGAAACTATGGACTTCGGGGAGTTCTGCAAACTCTTCACTTTTGAGTTCTCAAACAAATTGAGCATGCCGTATAGGAACTGCCATAAGATGATTTTCTTGTCATGAGTATGGATACTTATTGAGGATTATCTTCCAATATTCCAGAGTGTGAATGAGAGTATTTTTTGTATCCTCAGGATTACAGAAGGGACAATCTTCTCTCCCCATTACTCCATTTCCAATCTGGTCATGATATTCTTGTCTTGTTCCTATTCGTGACATAATAGTTGCTTATATTATTCTCCTTTTCCGGCCTGTTCTAATTTCATTTGTTGATCTGCAACTGCGCAGGCATCTATTATCGGGGCAAGTCTCCCAGTCATTACTTGTGGTATTCCTGAAAAGTTTTGCCCTATTCTGTGATCAGTGATTCTATCTTGCGGATAATTGTAGGTTCTAATTTTCTCTGATCTGTCTCATGAACCAACTTGTGCAAGACGTTCTTCACCAAGTTCTTTTTGTCTTCGTTCTTGTTCTACTGCATATATTTTCGCTCTGAGGATTTGATAAGCTTTTTCTCTGTTTTTATGCTGTGATCGTCATTCCTGACAAAATACTGAAATTCATGTTGGGATATGTACCATATGAATGGCTGAATCTGTCGTATTTACATGCTGTCCACCAGCTCCTGATGACTTAGTTGCTTTGATATCAAGATCTTCTTCTTTGAGCTCTACATCAAACTCTTCAGCCTCAGGCAAAATAGCTACTGTAATAGCCGAAGTATGAACTCTTCACTTATTCTCCGTTTCAGGGATTCTCTGCACTCTATGAACTCCAGATTCATATTTAAATCTGCTATATGCTCATTCTCATCGTACTTCAAATACCATTTCTTTCATCCCACCGGCATCCCCATGAGTTTGTTCTGTGATTTCTGTTTTAAAACCTTCTTCCTCAGCAAAGAGTATATAACTTCTTGCAAGTTCTCCAGCAAAAAGTGCTGCCTCATCTCACCCTGTACCAGCGCGTACTTCTACAATAATATTTTTATCATCATTTGGGTCCTTTGGAAGAAGTGCCATCTTCAGTTTTTCCTCATATTCTGGAATTTGGTCTTCTGCCTCTGAAATCTCCATTTTAAGCAGATCTCTCATCTCTTCCTCTTTTTCTTCTCCGAGCATTTGCTTGTTTTCATCAAGCTGCTCGTTGAGCATCTTATACTCTCTATACAGAGTCACAGCCTCCTCGATCGATTTTTTGCGAGTTGCTACCTCTTTTACTTTTTTCTGATCCTTAAAAATCTCAGGGTCAGAGAGCTGAATCTCGAGGCTTTCAAATTCTTCTACCAGTGTGTCTAGGTTAAATTTCATGATGTTTTTTTTCTGTTTTAACGGACTATTATAAGATGTTGCGCATGATAGTGAAATATGGTAAAATAGCAAGAAAGCTTCTATTATAACACTGAAATGAAAACTTTTACATTAAATAATCATAATGAGTATCCTGAAACATTGATTAGTGAAATTGATGAGTTTTGTATTAAAATTATCGAAGGACTCGACGCAAAAATTTTAGCTCAAGAATACACCGGTTCTAAAGTTATTGATATTAAATGATTAACTAAGATTAGTACACATATTCATAGCATCGCACAAGGTATAGAGATATCTCAAGAATTAGAAGATTCTATAAAATTAGGAAGTAGAGTAAGTGAATGAAAATATAGGCTAACTGAATTTGTAATATTTGCTATTTTAGATGTTTTTTTATTATTTCTACTTCATGAAAACTTTTGAATAAAAAAATGATTACTAATTTGATTCGCTATCATGAATATGAAATCATGACTTTCTAGCGATTGATCTATTAATATTTCAAATGTAATAAACTGATACTACTGAAATTCTACTCCTAGTAACTCCAGAATTATACCAGTTGAATATGTCATCGATTACTTTAAAGGTCAGTTAAAATCCAAACTTTGAGATTCTGTTAAATGCCCATTTTATTTCTCGCAAGAAAAAAATAAATGGATAAATAACTTATGGATGTTTTTTGAAGATAAACTGTTTCCCGAGTTAAAAGAATTAGGTATAGAAAATGATTCAAGGTGAGGGAAATTTTTAAACTGAGAACTATGAAAATCATGGCTCAATATTAATTAAAACTACAATTTATACTTCAACTTCTCAAGTGGTACTTCTTTATTGGCTATCTTAATTTTTGGAGAAATATTTTCCTGCTCTGACCCTTCGAAGAAGAAACTGTTATCTCTATCTTCTGCCTCTAATATCTGACTAAGTTTCTTTTCTATTTCTCTGATAACTCCGAATCTATCTAGAACATCATAGACTCTCATGACAGCTTCTTTATTTTCAAAATCTGTCATGCGGACTATCTGTTCAAGACGTTTTCATGACGCTGTAAAAATCATATCTCACTCATATTCAACATGGGTTCTTTTCGGATCTCACTGATCATCATGGAGATCAAATACAACTGTTCCATCATCATTTTTTTCCTGCTCTTGCTTCTCTTCGAGATTCTTTGCTCCAGCTGAAATAATATTTTCTGCGAGATAATCCTTGAGCTCTTCAAGCCCATGACCAGTTGCAGCTGAGATAATAAAATATTTTTTATTTGGGAACTTTTCTGAAAATTCTCAGAGAATGTGTTCTCGCATCTCATCATCTAGAAGATCTGCTTTTGAAAATACTATAATTTCCTCTTTTTGAGCAAGGAGCTCTGAAAACACTGTGAGCTCATATCTGATTCCTTCGTAGTCAGAAAATACTTGATCAAGTCTATAAAGATCTAGCATATGCAGGAGTACTCCTGTTCTCTCTATATGTTTGAGGAATTCTATTCCGAGTCATTTTCCTTCACTTGCACCAGGAATAAGTCCTGGAACATCTTCAAGCACCAAAGACTTTCCCTTATGGTCCATCACCCCAAGATTTGGAGTCAATGTTGTAAATGGATAGTCTCCAATTTTCGGTTTTACATTTGAGAGCTTTGAAATAAGCGTAGATTTCCCAGCGCTTGGAACTCCGATAATCCCTATATCTGCAACAAGTTTAAGTTCTAAATATATTTCTCTCTCTTCTGGAATATCTCCAAGCTCTGCAAATGCAGGAGCTTGACGAGTTGAACTCGTGAAATGGGCATTTCCATATCATCAGCGTCCTCACTTTGCTATACAAATTTTATCTCCATGATGCTTAAGATCATGGATAAGTTCTCTACTCTGCTCGTCTCTTATAAGTGTTCCAGCTGGAACTTTTAGAATTAAGTCTTCTCCATTTCGTCCATGACAGAGATTTGGCATCCCTTTTTCACCGTTTTCAGCTGTAAGTATTTTTTTATGTCTATATTCACTGAGCGTATTAAGATTTTCATCAGCAAGAATATATACATCCCCACCGTTTCATCCATCTCACCCCCAAGGACCTCCTTTTGGGATATACTTTTCTCGTCTCCACGAAACAAGACCATCACCTCATTTTCCGGCAATTACTTTAACTGATACTTCATCTATAAACATGATTTTTTTCTAATTTTTATAACCTCGAGATTGTAGGGATTTTTCACCATTTGTAAAAGGAAAGTGGGCCCGATATACGGGCCCAACATACATCCTAGTCTAGTGAAAATACATAGAACTGCCAAGCCAGACATGGAGTCCAACAAAACAAATCGAAAAGAGACGAGCAAACATGATGACATTTGGAAATGCTTTCACGAGAGTAAAGCCGGCAAGAACAGCAAGCTGGTCAGAAAGAATCCGGTTTACCCAATGCTCTGTACCTGCAAACCAAAACATCAAAGCCTCGAATGACTGCGTTTCTAGATAGTGCTCGGCAAGCTCCCAGAACGCGCAGATCAATATCATCAGAGCAATTGGATGGTGGAACCACTTTCTTTGCGAAATTGCAAAGTATGCTACTCCCATACCAGATGCCACATGCTCTATCGTCCAGATATCAAAGATTGCCTCGTCCTTGTACCCCCAAATACTTACAGAAGTTCCCATGATAGGAAGTAGTAAGTACGTGAGAACTATCACCAAAGACAAACTCCCCATGAGCTTTAACTCTGGGAGAAAGTTATGGTGATAGCGTTCTTCTAGGATAATTGATTTATCAAACATAACATCCTCCTTTCGTTGTAGATGAGCTTGAAAATCTTATATTTTATAATGATAAAATTATGAAAGTCAAAAATAGCTTCTTATTTCTAAGAAGCTATTTTATTATTTTCTGTAAATGGTGTCACTAGGTGGATTTGAACCACCGACCTCGGGGATATGAATCCCGCGCTCTAACCAACTGAGCTATAGTGACATATAAAAAGCTGAGTGCTGAACTAAATTCAGTCTCAGCTTTTTCTAAGATTTTTTTGGTTGCGGAGACTCGAATCGAACGAGTGACCTCCAGGTTATGAGCCTGGCGAGATACCACTTCTCCACTCCGCGGTATATTTTAAAAATGGTATCGCCACGGAGAATCGAACTCCGGTTACATGGATGAAAACCATGGGTCCTAACCACTAGACGATGGCGACACATTTCATGCTTTAGTAGTAAAGCTCGGGTATTATATATAATTTAAGAATCAGTCAAGTTTTTTCACAAAATTTTGCAAGCTCTGAAATCAAAGTAGACAAAAACTTTTGCGCGTATAAACATTTCCTCTATAGTGTTGTAGACAAAAATATTAATAAAAAATCCACGACTTATGTATAATGTAACTCGTCAAGATGCAGCTGAAAGACTCTCTGTCTCAACAAGAAGTATCGACAGATATATAAAATCTGGGAAACTGAGAAGTAAAAAAGAGTGAAAAATAATCTACATCCACTCTGGTGATATAACAAACCTTTCTGGAAGTTCTGAAGAAAAGCAGCCAGAAGTTATAATCCCAAAGCAACAAGGTTCTTATACGCAGTCAAAATCGTACAACGATGAACCAAGAGCTCATTCAACAGAAGTTATGGATGCTCAGAGTAGAGCAACCCTCGAGAAAATTTACCTCGATCTTCGAACGGAAATTAAAACAAAGGATAAAGCAATTCAGGATCTATCTATTAGACTTGGACAAGCACAAGAAATAGCAAAAAACTCTGTAAGTCTGGTTGAGTTTAAAAAATCTCAGTTTTTACTAGAGGAGTCAAAAGGTCACATTGCCTCTGAAAATTCAGAGCTGAAACAAGTGAGCTCAGACCTAAAAGAAAAATTAAAATATGAGAAAACAACAAATTATATACTTATTGCTTTTTGTATTATACTTGTTGTAGCTCTCGGGATACTATGGTTTGTAAAAATATAACTCTTGGCTTCTAAATATACAAGAAGCTATATCCGTCCTTGTAGTTCAACGGATAGAACAACCCCCTCCTAAGGGGTAGATGTTGGTTCGATTCCAGCCGGGGATACCATA
>JAHDGX010000007.1:0-28856 GCA_020631575.1 Candidatus Altimarinota bacterium
ATCCTGGTTCTCATTGATAATAAATATTCATATTTTATGATAGGATTTCCCAACTGTTGAGATTATAATTTTTTTTGCCTTCCAAGCATATCTCGTTTTCGTTAAAGTCAAGCAATTTTCCTGTAACTTGCTCACTTGTGTAGATATTCCTCAGAGAAATCTGCTTTCAAATATTTTCTTTTAAAAGATCTAGTTGCCTCCCAAGCATATAGATAATTTTATCTGTATACTCTTGTCACTCCTGACATGTATGAGCTCAAACAAAATCTTTTGCAGCAAGCACATCGTGGCAAAACTTTCCACTATCTCATGATCTGACTGAGTCATGGAAATTGTGAGTTGTTTCAAGAAATGCTTCATGTACGCTAAGCACTTCATCGTTATACATTTGGATATCCGCGTAGAGTCCTGGATTTTGTCATAAATATCTCCCTACCGACGAAACCATGAGTTTATAGATTGGAGATATGAAATCCATAGAATTTTCGATGCTAAAATTAAGTCGTTTCATTGTTTCTCCTACGACAAACATGTTGAGATGTGTTAAACCTTGTACCACAGCCATCATTTTATCATGTGACTCTGGAGTTTCCTGCTTTATTTTTGCCTTTTTTTCCTCTAAAAATCACTTCAAAAAAATATATTCTGGAGTCATTTTTACACTCTCCTCAGGAGTGAGGACAAATACCTGCCCTGCAATGCTCGAAATATATGGTCCAAACATCGGATGAGTTGGGATTACGGTAATATCATCACGAACATTCATAGCTTTGCTTGGAAATTTTTTAATACTCGTTACATCAGCTACCACAGATCCAGCTGGAATGTAAGGCAGAGTTTCATTAATTGTTTTCTCTGTGAGAGATATTGGTACACTATAAATCACTATATCAGCATTTTGTACTGCTGAGATATTATTATCTGAAAACATAACCCCTATATCCTGAGAAACCGTATTTCATTTTTCTTTATTTCTTCCAGTAATAGTGATAGATACAGAATCACAAAATTCTTGCAAAATATACTCTGTGAGCCATTTTCAAAATCCATCAGTCCCTCAGAGAATAGTTACGTTGTATACTTTATTCATTATTTTTTGTAGAAGATTATTTTTATCGGGAATACTACAAGAGCCTGAAAGATTCTTCCAAGTCTCTGAATCTTTTTAGGGCTTGTAAATATACGATATAGCCATTCAAAACCAAATGATCTAAATATTTTTGGAGCTCGTTTTTGAAAACCTATAAAGTAGTCAAAGCTAGAACCTATACCAAGTCACAGTCTAACATTCGGGCATTTCTCAAGTCACTCGAGTATTGAAATCTCTTGCTTTTTCATCCCAAGGGTTGAAAATAGTATTTTAGCGTCACTTGAAGCTATTTTTTGAAATACTTCTTGTTTATTCTCGTCACTATAAATATAAAAATCAAAGAGAAGTCTCGGGAATTTTTCCAAAAGTTTCTCTCGAAATACTTGCTGTGAAGCACACTTTTGCAAATCTTTTGGATAATATGGATCGATAATCGCAATCTTCATCTCTTGGTGCTGAGCATACTCTACCAGGCTCGTCGTGAGATCACTTCCACAAATTCTCTCTCAATACTGGCTATAGAGATACCTTTTACGAAAGAGTATATTAAAAATATAGTATGGAAGCATAAGAGTCCTAAAAAGCTTTGGAAGTCTTGAATCTTGTATCTGATACCCTAAATATAGGCCAATCCCATCGCTCGTCAGATAATCTGCTGATTGTAATACTTGTAAAAATTCTGCGTCTTGTAGTGTCCTGAGACAAATCTCTGGATTTGGTGTAAAAATTGCTTTTCCTCAGGAAAGTGATGCATCATGTAAAATCTCAGTAAATTCACGCAAAAGTTCCTGATAGCTATATTTTCAAATATTGAGCCCAAATATATTCATAAATTGTCTAGTAATTATTTTTGACCCCTTTTCTGGAGTATGATACGATTATTATAGAAATTAATTATTAAAAACAAGTTATGACTGTATTCCCAAACATGTCTGGAATAAACACTCCAAATTCACTCAAAGACTCAGTATCTCACCTTGCTCTTAAGTCAGCTGAGATACAACAACTCACAGTACAGATTTCTGGGCAGGTAAATAATGCTCTTTCGGCTCAAAGAGTTGAAGACATCCAAAATTACACTCCACCTACTCAAGCAGCAAATAATAATGAAAATCCTGAAGCTCTCGCAGCCTAATTATATCGGTTAAACCTTAACTTAGAGAATGCGCCCCTCTCAAGTTTCGAAAAAACTCTCAATAACTTGAGAGTTTTTTTATTTCTTTATACTCTTAAAT
This sequence comes from Candidatus Altimarinota bacterium, assembly GCA_020631575.1. Classification (GTDB taxonomy): domain Bacteria; phylum Patescibacteriota; class Gracilibacteria; order BD1-5; family UBA6164; genus JAACSU01. The sequence continues at coordinate 2,326 of JAHDGX010000007.1, forward strand.
ATGAGTATAAAAAATAAACGTGTCGCAATTGTCTGTGACTGGATAAAAGACTGGTGATGAGCGGAGCTTGTCTTAAAACAAATGATGGAAGTATTTCCTCAGGCTGATATATACACAAGTGTTTTTTTGCAGCAAGAAAATACAGTATTTAAGTGAAGAAAAGTAACGTGTAGCTTTATACAAAAAATACCTATTCTCAAAAAATCTCATAAACTTGCTTTGACTTTGAGGCCTCAAGCTTTTGAGAGCTTTAATCTCAATAGCTATGATGTAGTCATATCTAGCAGCAGCGCTGAGAGTAAATGAGTCATAACGAAACCTGATTGCTTACAAATATGTTACTGTCATACTCCTACCAGGTATTTCTGGAGCCATTATGAAGAATATCTCTCTATGATGGAATTTGGACTTCTGAATCCTGTCTGAAAATTTATCATGCCAAGACTTATAAAGAAGCTGCGAAAATGGGATTATGCAGCAGCTCAGAGATCAGACTACTTTATTGCAAATAGTATAAACACACAAAAACGCATCAAAAAGTACTACAATAGAAAGAGTGATGTTATATATCCAAGTATAGATATTTCTGAGTTTCCTCTCATAGAAAAAAAGCAAGAATACTATCTCGCAGTTGGGAGATGTATTCCGTATAAAAAATTTGATCTTCTCGTAGAAACCTTTAACGAAAATGGAAAAAAACTTATTATCGCAACAAATACTGACAACACACTCTACAGAAAACTTAAAAAGATATCAAAAGAAAATATAGAGTGGAAAATGAATCTCCCAAGAACGGAAATCATAGACCTCTACGCAAAAGCTAAGTGCTTTGTATTTCCTCCTGAAGAAGACTTTTGACTCGTTCCAGTAGAAGCTCAAGCTACAGGAACTCCGGTTATAGCATATGGGGTATGATGAGCCCTTGAAACAGTAATAGATCAAAAAACTGGAGTGTTCTTCAAAAAACAAACTCCTCAAAGCTTACAAAAAGCTATCAATAGGTTTGAAACTATGAGCTTTGATGCAAAAAAAATCCGCAAACATGCAGAAAAATTTGATACAAAAATATTTAAATCCCAGCTCCTAGGGTTTGTCACAGATAAATTAGATTCATAGTGTATTTCGAAATTCTCAAAATTCTCTTTGTACTCTCTCTTCAGTAATAAATTGATTTTTCGTTCCTAAATTTGCATGTTTCTCATCTGGAACTCCTACTTGGTGACAGTCACTTCAAAAAGTAAGCTGAGTATTATCTAGATCGAGTATAGCATCAGCCCAAGATTCTGGTGCTAAACTGTTTATCTCTATTGCAGAAATTCATAGTTGAGGCTGATAAAAATCTCTATACCACTCTAAAAACTGTGTTCTTCCAGGCCTTTGATAGGTAAAGTTTGGATGAGCAAATGACAAAATTCATTGCTCTTCTCTCGTCATTTCAGCTATATCACTCAGTCTGGGAATAAAAAAATCTCCTCCCCTCTCTGCTGTAAATGCTTTATAATACTCTCCATTTTTACTAATGAGTCTTTTGTAAAGCTCTCTTCTTATTTCTGATTCATTTCACTGTATCCCGAGACTTAATAATCTATGCCTATTAGATGCACGGGAAGCAAGCGCTGCGGCTATATAATATGTTCCATAGTAATCACCATCATCTATATCAAATCATTGTGAGCGAATATACGCAACATACTCCGAAATAAAAGCCTTTTTTTCACTTCGCTTTGTCTCTAATACTCATAGTATATCATCATTATATTTCTGAGCGTAATAGGTCATATGCACTTCTTTTCCTTTTGCCCCTAATCTATCAGGATCAACAGTTGTGATTTCCACGGAAGGAACAGTTGTGAGTCATGCTTCCCTGATCTTTCACACATGATCTAAGCTTACCCTATCATGATCTGTGATAAAGAGTGCTTCAAGTCATATTTTTTTAGCGTGGACAATGAGCTCACTTGCTGTATTCTTTCCATCTGATCACACAGTGTGGCAGTGCATATCTATCATTGTCATATCATTCATAAAACATGCATAAAATATAAACTATATATTTATATTAGTATATATCATGTGACAGTCAATAATAATTATCAGCGTAACAGTAATATGTATTTATCACATACGTATTTCCCTTGGAGATTATTTTTGAGTATTCCTCCAATATCTTCGTGGATTTGATCGAGTAGATATACATGTTTCCTACTCAGTGAGATATACTCTATGAGAGATTTTAGAAAACCTATATATTCTCCTTTTTCCAGCTTTGCTGAAAACATATATGTGATGAGCTCCTGAGAATCCTGCTCACAATAAGAACGAATCATGCTCATGTAAAACTCTGACCCCTTTTCTGATATATAAGTTCAGATGCTATGTACCTGCAAACGAGAAAGTATTGTATCTAGAATTCCAGCCGTAGAAGTCGCAGTAAGCACAACAATATTTCATTCTCAAGGTTCTTCAAAAAATTTAAGACAAGCATTTTGAGCTTGCTGCGTCATGCGTGAAATATCTTCAATAATAAAGACTTGGAATGCAAATCGTGACCTTACTTGTCACACTGAAATAAACTGCTTTACCTGAGATATCTTGAGTGGCTCATCACTAGAGTGAAGTACGAACATACTTTGAGCATCAATATCATGATTCTTAAGTAGCTCAAGTACATAGTGAGAAATATCTGCGTGAAGTATTTCTAGGTTTTGAGCAATAAATAAAAAGGGTGAGATTTCTCCCCCCTTTGCGATAGAGTTTTCAATAACTTGTAATCACTCTGTATTCATTTATTCGAAGAGTTTATCTATATCTTCTCCTGTAAGAATCTGCTGAAGTTCTTCGATACTTGCATTAATACTTTCTTGATCTGAATCTGTTTCCTGAGAAGTCTCTCAAGTATTGCTTGTTTCTGTTGGTTGTTCGCTCTCTTGAGTTTCTTCCTGAGTATCATCCTGAGTTTCATCCTGAGTTTCTTGTTCTGACGGTTCTAGTGCATCTTCATCTTCCTGGGGACTACTCTCATCTTCTTGCACTGGAGTCTCTTCTTCTGTCTCATCAGAAATTTCAGTAATTTGATCCTGCGTAACTGCTCCTGTAGAAGTTTCTACAGCTTGGGATTCATCTTTCTCAAAACATCAAGTGAATATAATACTTGATACTAAAAGGAGAAGAATGTATATATTTTTCATATTTATTAAAGCTAATACAATACAATAATTATATGAAATATTAGCAAAAAAGCTTTCTTTTGCAAATTTATTCATATAATATCTTGGCAGAAAAAAGCCTAAAAGAGGTCATAATCAATAATAATTTTAGAAACAAAAAACGTGATAGAATCAATTATAAATACTATCTTCTGAGACCCTGATGCAAAGAAGATAAAAAAATACAGCAAAGATCTTCAGAAAATTAGAGAACTAGAAAACAAGTTTTCATCTTTGACGTTAGAAGATATTAGGGAAAGAAACCAAGAAATTATAGCAAGCTTTGCTGATCTAGATTTTGATACAGATGATGGAAGCAAAGCAATCATAGAGTGATTAGAATCAGTGAAGCACGAAGCTGCAGCCCTCTGGGTTAGAGCTTGTCATCTCATATCATGAAAAGATCATGAATTAGAAAATGGAACGAATTTTCACTGGAATATGATTCCCTATGATGTTCAAATTATTGGTGGTCTCGCACTTCATGATGGAAATATTGCGGAAATGAAGACAGGTGAATGAAAGACTCTGGTTGCAACATTTGCAGCGTATCTCTGAGCTCTCTCTGGAAACAGTGTCCATGTAGTTACGGTAAATGATTATCTCGCTCAGCGTGATGCTGCTGAGATGTGAGTTCTTTATAACGCACTCTGACTCTCTGTATGAGTTATCATGCATAATCAAGATAAATCTCAAAAGAAGGAACAGTATAGTAAAAATATTGTTTACGCAACCAACAATGAACTTGGTTTTGACTATCTCAGAGACAACATGTCTATTGAAGCTCAAAATATGGTTATGGGGAAACGGTTTTTTGCTATCATAGATGAGGTTGATTCTATACTTATAGATGAGGCTCGTACTCCTTTGATTATTTCAATGCCTGACAATGAACCAACAAGTAAATATGGTGTGTTTGCATCTATGGCAAAGAAACTCACATCATGAACTGATTATAAAATAGATGAAAAAGCAAAAACTTCTACCCTTACAGACGCATGAGTAAAAAAGATAGAAGAAATGCTCTGAGTAGAAAACATATATGTATCAGATCGGTATAACGACCTACATCATATAGAGAATGCGCTCCGAGCTGTTAGCGTGTACATCAAAGATAAGGATTATATAGTAAATGGAGAAGAAGTGATGATCGTCGATGAACACACCGGAAGAGCTCTCTCTGGTCGTCGATACTCCGATGGTCTTCATCAAGCCCTTGAGGCAAAAGAGTGAGTCACTATACAACAAGAATCTAAGACTCTTGCTAGTATTACATTCCAAAACTATTTCCGTATGTACTGGAAGCTCTCTGGTATGACTGGGACTGCAAAAACAGAAGAAGAAGAGTTTTATAAGGTGTATGGTCTAGAAACTCTTGTAATACCTACAAATAAGCCTATAGCGAGACAAGATAAAGCTGATTTACTTTTTAAAAATGAGAAAGGTAAGTTTGAATATGTAGTTGAATATATCAAAGAATTACATGAGAATGGCCAACCAATACTCGTTGGAACTGTATCTGTAGATAAATCAGAATACCTTTCTGGCAGACTCACGAAAGCATGAATTCCACATAATGTACTCAACGCAAAACAGCATGCAAAAGAAGCTGAAGTTGTAGGAGCTGCAGGTCAAAAATGAGCAGTTACCATAGCAACTAATATGGCAGGTCGTGGAACTGATATCAAACTCTGAGCTGGAGTAAAAGAACTGGGTGGTCTAATAATACTTGGGACAGAGAAACACGAAACAAGACGTATCGATAACCAGCTCAGAGGTCGTGCTGGTCGTCAATGAGATCCATGAATGACACAATTTCTCATATCACCAAATGATGATATCATGAGAATATTTGGTGGGGATAAACTCTTTGGGATCTTTAATTCTCCAATGTTTGCTTCTCTTCCGGATAATGAACCTCTTACACAAAGCTGAATGCTCACAAGAAAGGTAACAGGAGTTCAAAAACAAGTCGAGGGACATCACTTTGATTCTCGAAAACATGTACTTGAGTATGACGATGTGATTAACAAACATAGAGAAATAATCTATGCTCGTAGGAATACTCTTTTACTTGAAAGTGAAAATACTGATAACTTTCAGACTATCGCTGAAGAAATGGTATACAATAAAGTGAAGTCTATCGTAATGACGCAGGAAGCAAAAGGTTGAAAAGATGCTAAAAAAGAAGCAATTATAGATGCCGTACACTCATTTTTAGGACGAACTATAATTGATGATCTTCTGGAAAAAGAAGACGTAGAGGCTATTGATGGGAAAACGGTACTTGCTGACTACATCGCTGATAGGGCAAGTAGTGAGATTGAAAAAATTAAATGAGAGGCCCCAAGTGAAGAAGATTTTTATGAACTTCTTAAGAGAATCATGCTCCAAGCTATTGATAGGCTTTGGATGGATCATATTGATGGGATGAGTAAACTTAGAGACCAAGTAGCTTTTGCCTGATATGCACAAAAACAACCTCTCATGGTTTACAAAGAAAAAGCATTTGATAAGTTTCATAATCTCGTATCAGAAATAGATATGAGGATCGTAAAATCTATATTTGCGATTAACGCAAATACGCAGATTCAAATTCAAAGAGTCGACGATTCTAAACTAGAGGTCAGCTCAACAGAAGTAGAAGACATGAAAGTGTGAGGACAACAGAAACCCGAAACTCAAAAACCTCAGCAGCAAACACCTCAAACAAACCCCCTATTTAACAAGCCTCAGAAAGGCTTCAGGCAAGCATCAACGAAAAAAAATAAGATCAGAGTGTAAACTCTGATCTTATTTTTAGACATCTAATTCCACTTGGTCAGACTTGGCTTGAATTATGATTGATACTTCTTCCTTTAAACCAATTCATAACAGTCTAAGTACTATATTATCCCTTTGAGAGTCTGATATTTGTATTGCTGCTGTTTTATCTACATCTTCTCAAGCTTCTTCTCTATCAGCTAATTCTTCAATATTATTTTTTGCTTCTGTTATGATCCGAAAAGCCGCACTTACAAATTCTGGGGATCACTCTAATTGGATTGTATCTTGACCAAGGGTAATTTGATTTGTATGGGGTATATTAGCTGAATCAATCATTTTTACGTAAATTATGAATAAATATAATTACTATTTAAATATATAACTCTAAATAATCAAGTTTATTTATACCCAATCTACTCCTGCGTCAAGCTATTTTCTATGAGTTTTCCCGAAAATATGCTAATATATTAAGGATTATTACTGAAACAAATATACATGTCCGCACCTTTTGATCCATCCAAACTCAATCTTGATATCAATTCTGATGAAAGTGAAGATAAAGTCCCTTACGAAAAGCAAGAACCTATCATCAATAATGATATTCTTGCAGATACAACCGTTCCCTCTCAAGAGCAGGTTCAAGAAACTAAGCAAGAAGATACTCCAGCAGTACCTACAGAAAGTGTTACTCAGGAAGAGAAAGATCCTCTTCTTAAAAAACCTGTAGATCAAAACTCTCAGCAAATAGATGTTCTGAGTGTAGAACAGAAGACGCAAGATACTCAAAAAGAAGACGCAAGTCCTGAAGCAATCTCTACTGAAGCATGAACTGCAAATGAGCAAGAAAAACCACAAAAAATTATAGATATTAACCTAGCTTCTCTTGAAGACATCATCACGCTTATCGATGAGAAAAGTTATGACTACGCTATTATTGAACCTGAAGACTCAAGCGTTAAAGTCAGCTTTAAACAAGATAATATCGATAGAGATGTTAAATATATTAAGTTCCCTGTCTATACGAATATTCTCTTTAAGACGAAACAGTCTACAAATCTCACGGTAGAAGATACTGGAAGTCCTCAAGAATGAAAGGGTAGTATCAAAATTTGAGCTAAAACTTTTAAACTCGCTTCAAAAACGGCTCCAGGACAAAATGGAGAAAAAATCTGGCTCAAATCAAAGCATGATACTAGCGTAAAAAACAAAAAAGAAGTAAAAAAGACTTCTCTTTCTACTATTTTTGCTTTCCTTTGAGCGATTCTCTTTGTTTCTCTCGTACTATGAAGTGCATTTATTGCGTTTATAGTGCTGAATGCAACCGAGGTAGAAGATGTACAATTTTTTGTAAATCTTGGAATAGATTTTAACCAGATTAACACTTTTATATCCCAAGTTGTTACTCTCATATTTTCGATACTCTTATTTATCTCATGTAGCGCACTGTCTGTTGCACTGTTTAAGTTTTTTCTCACAAAAAAGGCTCTTAAAAGAAAAAAAGTATTCTATGGGATGGTCTCTACCGTTCTCCTTATTATAACTTTTAGTGTTGGGATAGCATGGATGACGATCGATCAAAAAATCAAATCACTTCCTAACTGGCAAGAAAAAATATATGGAAACCTCAAAATTTTTGATAATGACCTCCTCATAAATGAAGATTTTGATACCCAGCAGGCTCTCTTACAAGATACTAAAGATCTTATCGGACCTATAACACTACAATTTGACCTTAAAAACTTTCAATCTTCTCAAGCAGACAAATGAATTAGCATCAATAAGTATATCTGGTCATTCTGAACAGAGAGTATAGAAACTTTCTCCCCCACTATTACGAGAGAGTTCAGAAATAAAGGAAACTATGAAACAAGGATAACTGCTATAGGAGTAGATGCACAAGGGGAAGAAGTGAGTCAGGAAATCACAAATACTCCCTCTGTAAGTATCTCACATGTCATAGAAGTTACTGAGAATCTTACAAATAACGGAGGGAAAAAACTAGAATTTGACGCAAGAGACTTGGAAAATCTAGGAAAAGTTGAGTGGTACTTCTACGAGCCTGAAAGTGTAAAAGACAGAGAATATGTAGAGTGGACTAAAATAACAGAAGGTTACGAATTCTTCCCAAGCAAACTCTTCTTTGAAGAAATATTTATATGAGTTGCAATTATAGATGGAAATACTATTGATCCAGAAATAAATAAAGTAATTGTAATATCTCCTGATTGAGAAAGCGATATATCATGAGAAATAGCTTTTGAGCAGTCTCTTGAAGAAGAACTAGAGTTCATATTCACCGTAAAAAATCCTTCAACAGGATTCTCAAATGGTTTCATAGAAAAATATGATTGGAGTATAGAAGATAAAACATATTCTACTTGAAATGATGTAGAGAACCTGGAAGAGTCACCAGAAGTGCCACATAGATTTGAAAGCTATGGGACAAAAGAAATTAGCGTAAAGCTCACTGATGCAACTGGAAAATCATCAACACTTACAAAGGAAATTATCATACAAAAAAAAGTAGACCTAAGATCAAATCTCATCATTAGAAGTGAAGATGGAGAAGAAATAGATGAACTCAGATACGAAGAAAAATCAAATGAATACTACATAGATGGCCTAGGAATTCCAGCAACGCTCAAACTTGACGCAAGACTTGTTAGGCCTGTAAATATTCTCTATGCCCTTAAGGAAGTAAAATGGGATCTAAAAAATGATGGTAATATAGATGCCACAGGAAAGGCTTATGAGTTTCCTATTCCAACAGAAGGAAACCACACTCTGGCTGTGAACTATATCTTTGAACATAGAAAAAATAAAAGTGACACTATAAATCTTACAGAATTCATATATGTAGAGTGAATTAAAAAAGAAGCAATTCTCGACCTAAAAATGGAATATGAGAGTGATTATGCTCCCGTAAATGTACGTTTTGACGCATCAAAAAGTTTCATAAAAAATGATGATATAGTAAAATTTATATATGATTATGGGGATGGAATAAATGAAGAGAGAGATGCTATCAATCCATGACACAAATATGATAAAGCTTGAGATTATACCGTGACGCTTACTGTTATTGGAAAAACATGAAAGACATATTCCCTCAGTAAGAAACTCATTCTCCTCCCTCCAGCTCAAGAAGTAAAAATATCAACAAGCCTGAAAAAAGCCCCAGTCTGACAAGGAATTGACTTCTCCTCAGCAGAAAGTGCAGGTCAAATCGTGGAGTACTTCTGGAAATTCGGAGATGGGAATATATCTACTGCAGCGAATCCAACTCATAGTTATAAAAAAGCTGGTACATATACTGTAGAACTTATAGCAGAGTTCTCAAATAAGAACTCCATTTCTGACGAGGTAGAAATCACTATTGTAGAAGCTGAATAAATAATAAAGAGCCTTTGGGCTCTTTATTATTTATCACAGTGGAACTGCATTTGATATACTTTGTTGATTTGGAAAATTTTTACTCAAGGCTGAATGATCCTTTGAATCTAGTTTCCATCAAATTGATCATATATTTTCATCAATATTTTCAGGAGTTTTTGACATAAAAAGTGTCACTACATTTTCATGGTTCATAATCCAATTCAGCGCTAACTGAAAATGACTAACACTATATTTTTGAGAAACAGTATCTAATAAACTTTGCGCTTCAGGAATAGAAAATTCTCCGTATTCAAATGGTCTCCAGGCTACGAGCATCACATCGTTTTGTTGACAATACTCAAGTAACCCCGATACTTCTGGCTCTCTATACATGAGATTGAAATGCACCTGATTCGCAACAATAGGATACTCACTATGCTTTTGAGCCTCCTGTAAGCTCTCTACTGAAAAATTAGAAACTCCAATATATCTTATGAGTCCTTCGTCAACGAGTTCATTCATAGCTCTCATTGCATCTTTGAGAGAAAATCGAGCATCTCTCCAATGAATATAATACAGATCAAGATATTCAACTCCAAGTCTATCAAGACTGTTTCTACAAGCATTTTTGATGGCTGTATATGAACAGTTATCTCATCGAACCTTTGATGAAAGAAAGAGCTCCTCTCTTGGAGTATTTTCTATTGCTCTACCAAGGAGAATTTCACTGTATCAACCTGCATACATCTCAGCGCTATCAATACACGTCAATCACTGGGAGATTGCGTATTTGAGAGCCCTTATATCTTGCTCATCGTCATTTTCTCTATCACGAGTAGTAGTTCCTCACATCTTCCACGTTCCCATCCCAAGCATAGGCATTTCAAAACCGTTTTTGAGTGATTTAGTTGGTACCTGCATAGTTTACTTTTTTATAATCCTAAAATTCTTCTTTCATTTCTGTATAAGTAAAAACTTACCATCTACAAAGTCTCATGAAAAATCATAATGTCCATCAGTGATTTTCTCTCCATTGATAAACATTCCTCCGTTTTGAAGTGTTTGCCGAGCGCTGCTTCCCGATTGTTCCAAACCAGAATCTATAAAAAGTCCAAAGAGATTTTGATCAGTATAGTTAAGAAATCCAATCTCATCACAGAAAATATCAAATTCTTCTCCTGAAAGTGAGTTGAGAAGTTCAAGTTTATCTTCTGCCTCAAAGAGAAAATCCGTTATCTTTTCACAAATAACTGCATCCTGTTCACCATGAATAATTTTCACGATTTCAAACGCGAGTCTTTTTTGTCATACTCTTTTTTCTGGTGCCGTATTATGTTCAGTGAGTATAGAGCTTATCTCATCTAATTCTAAGAGCGTAAGAAGCTTGAAATACCTATCAAGGTCAGCATCATCACTATTGATAAAATATTGATATAAGTTGTATGGGCTCGTTTTATTTCGATCAAGAAAGAGAGCATTTCCTTCTGATTTCCCAAACTTTTTCCCAGTAGCGTCTGTTATAAGTGGCCAAGTAAAACAGTATGTTTCTTTTTCAGCTTTTTTACGTATAAGCTCTATCCCCGTTACAAGATTTCCCCACTGATCTTGTCATCCCATTTGTAGGTTTACTCCATGGTACGTATGGAGATGATAATAATCAAATCATTGCAGGAGCATATATGAAAACTCCGTATATGAAATAGACTTGTCTGGATCTTCGACTCGCTTTTTTACGGTGTCTTTTGATATCATCTGATTCACCGTATGGTATTTCCCAATCTCCCTGAGAAAATCTAAATATGAAATACCATCATAAAAATCAAGATTGTTTACTACTTTATAATCAAGCTTCTTTCATGTAGATGCTTCAAGCCTTGAAATTATTTGATCATACTGAGACTTGATACACCCTACGTTATGCTCGAGAGTTTCTATATCAAGAAATTTTCTTTCACTATCCTTTCATCCTGGATCTCAGACCATTCCGGTAGCTCATCATACAAGAGCATAGTACGTGTTTCCTCTAAGCATCAGTTGAACAGCCGTCATAAAACCAATGAGATTTCATAGGTGAAGTGAATCTGCTGTTGGATCAAACCCAACATAAAATTTTTCTCCTCCTTTTTCTAGTTTTTCAAAAATAGCATCATGGGAATACTGATATAAATATCATCTCTCCTGTAAATATCATTGTAAGTTCATGTATATCATATTTTATTAATATATAGCCCTATTTTAGATAAAATTTGATGTATCGCAATAATAGTTTTTATAAAAATATTATAAGCAATTGTAAAGACGGTAACTTTTTCTTGCCTAATTTTCGAAAAGGTCTATATTTAAGCATGTACACATTTTTTACTCATAGATATTGGCTTCCAGCAAATGAAAATGGATCTCTCAAAAATATTCTGATCAAAGTCCAGAGCAAAAGTTTTAGAAAAATTTTTCCTAGATTTTTATGCTGGTAAAAACGAAGGTTTTCATATGAGAGGGCTCTCTAGAGATCTTGACGAACAAATCAACTCAATCAAAAGAGAGCTTGATAATTTAGAAGACCTTGGAGTATTAAAATCAAAAACACAGCTCAGGAAAAAAATATTTTACGTAAACCCTAAGTTTTATCTTCTCAAAGAATTTCAAGATATCTTTCTCAAAACTTACAATCCAATTGACGCAATAAAAACATATTTTAAAACCCAGCACTTACTGGAGGTAGTGATAGTAAATGAAAGTGTAAAACACAAACTTGTAGATGAGTGAAAAGCTATACTCGATATATTTATGATTTGAGATATAGATAGAGAAGATTTTGCAGATTTTCTCCAAGGTATCTTCTTTGATAAAAAACTAAAATTTGCTATTATATCAACAGAGGATTTCTTTAACAGACTCTCTTATTGAGATAAACTCATACATAATATCCTCAGAGAAAAAGGAAATATCTATATAAAAGATACACTCAAAGTAAAAGAGAAGCTTGATTAAGCTTCTCTTTTACTTTCACTTGTCATTAATTACTACAATCTCTTACCAGCCTCATACCCTTACTCATCAGATTTGATGTTCAAACATATTATACTTGATTCGATAGTATGCAAGTATACCAATCATCGCAGCATTATCCATACAGAAAAGTTTCTTTTTCGGAGCAAAGAAGTTGTATCATTCTTCCCTAGCAAGACTTTCTATTTTCCTATTTAAATCATCATTTGCACTTACTCATCAGGCAAGTAATATCGTTTGTACTTCCTTCTGTTTTGCAGCTTGTATGAGTTTATAAGAAAGTACCTCATTGACTGCAGACTGAAACTCATAAGATATTTCTCTCTGATCATCAATTGAAAGTTCTCATCTCTTATCTACTTCTCTCTTTACAGCACTTTTGAGTCCAGAGAAACTAAAACCAAATTCAGATTTCTCAAGAAAGACCCTTGGAAAAAGATTATTTCATTTTCATATATACTCAGACGCAAGCTTTGAAATAATCGGTCCTCCCGGATATCCAAGTCACATCATCTTTGCTACTTTATCAAAAGCTTCTCACGCTGCATCATCTTGGGTTTGGCCAATTTTTTCTTTTTCAAACATACTCTTCATGTGGTATATCTCATTATGACCTCACGATACTGTTAAACACACAAGTGGAAATTTAATATCTGTCTCTTGACGCTCTAAGAAGTTCGAAAAAATATGTGCTTGTATGTGGTCTATCTCCAGTACAGGTATATTTAATGTCTGTGACAAGGTAGATGCAACGGTAATGCCCGTTAATAGTGATGGAATGAGTCCTGGGAAAGTTGTCACGGCAATATAATCTATATCTTGCAGTATGCTATTTCACTGCTGCAGCACATTGTCAAGCACATCAAAAATCACATTCGCATGTTCACGGCTCGCTACCTCTGGAACAACTCCCCCAGTCTTGTTATGTATCTTTATTTGACTTGCAGTGTTCATGGAAATCAGCACTTCATTTTCAAAAAGTGCTATACTTGTATCATCACATGATGTCTCAAATGCTAAAATTTTCATAATTATTTTCTGAGTAACTGTATAAATGCTTGCATATCATCTCTAGGCTTTGCTTCTACTTTTGTTATCTTCTTTGTTATCGGATGAAAAAAATCTATTTTCCATGCGTGAAGCATTTGCCTATTGATGTGGAAGTATTTTGAGAAATATGAATTAAGCTTTCTATCTCAATAGTTTTTGTCTCACAAAATAGGATTTCAAAGTGCTGCCATATGAACCCTAATTTGATGCATACGTCCTGTTTCAATAGTTACCTCCAAAGTAGATATTATTTGTTCTCAAAGAGGAAGTTGTACCTTGTATTCATTTATAAGTTTATAGTGTGTTATTGCCTCATGTCATGCTTCACTGATTTGCACTTTATTTTCAGATTTTGCATTTTCGATGCGTCTGAGTTTTTTAGTGATAGTTCCAGATTTTCGAGATACTTTTCACACTACTATACAAAAATATATCTTTTTAAGAGCATCATGTTTTTTAAAGTCATCACCCAATTTAGTAAGTGCTTTTTTAGACTTTGCTACCATGATAATTCCTGAGGTCTCCCTATCTATTCTATGAATAAGTGATGGTTTAAAAGTGAGACTATCTAGGCTTCCTAGATAATAATCATGTACCTGCTCTATAAGAGAGATTTCTTCTGATTTATGATCTCACGGATGAACGTTGATACCTGAAGGTTTATTTAAGATTAAAATATCATTATCCTCAAAAACAATATCCCTCTGGGATAATTTCTGCTTTCACTCTATTCTTACTTTTTTTTGTTCTCTCTCTTGGAGCTTATCGATATCCGTATCAGACAAAAAAATCTGTACCTGTTCCCCCTCTGTAAGCTTATAATCTTTATCTTGTTTCGTTTTCTTATTTTGTAGAGTTATTACTTTAATATTTCACTTACGTGATAATTTATAAATATAGCTTAGACTCGCATTTGGAAGAAGTTTTTTAAGAAACTTATCGAGACGCTGATCAGCGTCGTTAGATGTAATGTTGTAAGATTTCATTACTGCAGTACTGTAAAATCAAAGGCTGAACTCGTAGTTTGCTGAGGGACATACACATCAAGAGATTTTGTAAATCCGTAAGACTTTCATCTTGATTGTATAAGTGTATTTGGGTATGGGAGAAGATCACTACTTACTAATCGATATTCTAAAAATGGGTATACCCCCCCTGATGGTGAGACGAGAGGCTTAATAACGGAAATCTTTAAAGTACAAGCATTTCATGATCAACATTCACTAGTGTAAAAGTCTGAAAAACGTGTCCCTGTATCGCTTACAGCATCTCAGAGTTCAAGTCACATATTTCCAGTTGCAAATAAATTTAAACTTACCGTTTTAGTTGCTGCTGAAATATTAATAAGATTTTTAGATGTAAGTGAATTATTTTCACTCGAGAGTTGCCAAAGTGATACATCCGAATATCATCCGGATTCTAATGAATCCAATCAACCACTTCTATCAAAATCTGGTACTCTGAGTGTAAGTGTAAGAGAATTTGTTCCTCCCCCAAAAACATTATCTCCAACAGCAAGACTAACGGGTGCTATTTGTGAAACAGTACTAAAATTGTCAACATTAGGATCATCATATGGGCTATTTCATAGTCCAGGTGTAGGTATTTCTAAACCTCTACTTACAAAGCTATAACCATAGTCCTGGTTTCCTGTAAGTGGATCGGAATAATCTGTCCCAATACTTCATGAATAAACTCTTAAAAGGGTATCCTCTACTCAAGCATAACTCTCATAAAAGGCTTGGGAAGCATTTTCTATTCATTTTATGTTTTTCGAAAACGGAACCATATATTCAATCACATACAATCCCGTAAGACTTAATATAACAACAAGTCACATAGCGAGAACGATTGAGAATCAAGATGTATTATTTGTTGTTTTCATTTATCTAATATCTAAAGGGGATAATTGTATTGTAGTAGAAATATCAACACTCGGTTTTTCACCAATTATTTTTGCTTGAACTTTTAAGCTTGGAGAAATAGTATATTTCATCTGAATATATGGTGAAACGAGTATACTTGAATCACTATCTCTCCATGAGTATTCTAGGTCCTTTTTAGGGTAGACATATAACTCAAAGTTACTAATATTCACAGAATTTGGGAATACAGGCTGCCAATAACTATCTGTTGTTGATCATGCAACTATCTCAGCACTTGCTGAATTAAAGTCAGGATGGATAATCCATGTATCTATGATACCATCTCCTTCACTTCCATCTCAGTCAGGAGCCGAAGTATGGTTGTACCCATAGTCTTTACCTTGCAGCTTCAATGTTTCTATAGTACCCTGACATGCTTCTCATTGGGGATTTTCTGGATTAGAATAATCACAAATAGCCCCAGTTGGAACAAATCATCATGTTGCCGTTTCTACCTTCCATCTAAAGTAGGTACGTTCATCTCATGCAGAATTGATAAGATATAGTTCTCAAACTTTATGAGATGAAACTAATTTTTGAAATGCATTTGGTCCCACTCCAATAAATAAGTCATCGTCATCTCAAATTATTCCATTAATTCAATCTTCATCCCCATTATCACTATCATTATCACTGTTTCTATCAATAAATTGTCTCCCATACTGGCCGTATCGTTGTTGATTATTTTGATAGTTTTGATTCAGTATTAAAGCATCGTTTATATTTGCTCTATTTAAACAACCGTTTGTTCCCATAGCTCATCAAGCTGGGAATGGTTGAGTATTACTTACACAATCATAAGGTATACCACCATATGTTGTATTTCCTGGTGTACCAGATCTTCAAAAATTTCAGAATCAACTTAAAAGTAAAAAGTGCCCAGATCAAAAATTAGCTTCATAACTATACCTATTCCAATACTCCTCATAATCTATTGTTCCTCCTTTTTTTATGAGCTCAAAAAGTTTTTCAGAAGCAAAATATGCTTGCTTCTCTATTTCTACTTTCTCAACAAGTTTTACTTTTGCAATTCCTACTGAGCTCAAAGCTTGAAATGCAGCCACCATAACAATAGAAACAATCAAAATCCCTACTAGGATTTCAATAAGAGAAAATCATGCTCTGCTTGTTTTCATTTCTTTTATTTTTTTAAGAATATGTGATGTAAGAGATCACCAATAAATCGTCAGATTTTATATCCACTTGGATTGTGGTAGAAGTCTTTAGGCCAATCAATAACGACATAATTTAAAAATGAGAATATTTTCGATCTCTTATTTACCTTTTGTATGTTATTAACTCCTAAAAAAGTTTTTATGGAAAATAAAATCATAGAAATGATACTTATCACAAGAGCACACGCATCAAAAAAAACATTGTTTATATCTTTTTCTATTTGCGTATTTTTCACTCTAATATATTATCGAATTATACTTCTTACAAGTATAATAACAATCTTCTGAGAGTAAATTAAAAATCCGTAGTTTCCATTGCTCTTACACGTTTTATACGTTTTTAAATATATGATCCATATATATGAATACTAAAATTCTGAGACTTGCACAAAAAAGATTTCATTCTTTCCAAAAATTTATAGCATTTAAAACTTCTCACCTTACTATGGGAGGGAAAATCTGACTATTTTGAATAGTTATTTCTTTCATATCCTTATTTTTTCCATGGTCAGAATCAGTGACTACAATTATTAGCTCATGAAATGCGAATATAGAAAATCTTACTGCCTTTTCTCCACTCTTGTGATGAATAGGATATTTCTTACTGATTTTCCTGTTAGTAATGACATTTTTTACCTTCTCGATACAGAAAAAAGAAAAAATTAAGTATCTATCTTCGTATCATATTACCGATTTTATAGCTTTAAGCGTTTGAGCAACTTTTATAATCATATTATGTATTCATACATTTATACTCATTTCCGGACTGAAAGTATTTTCTTGAAATATCCACCACTCCCATGGAATTATTTTGTGTCTTTGCTGATCAATAATAAGTATTTTTTGAAGTATTGTCATTTCATGAGAATATCGTAAAAATATAAAATGAAGCTATATTAATAATGCAAGCAAATGACAATGAGAACCTTTTAAAGTAGAGGAAAAAGACAACATGAAACTCCCCTTTTAGTAAGCGAGGTATTTATTTTGACTTTTGTCTAAAAAAACTTTGACTTTTACTGATCGGCTATTATATTTTATGTATATTTAAAAAGTTATCTTAAATAAAAATGCAAGCAACTCTTACCACTTCCAATATCGAGACTTTGTTCTCTGGAGTATTGGAATCTCTTTCTGAAAAAGAAAGAATTGTTATCGAGAGACGTATTGGTTTGAACGGAGAAAAAGAAACACTTCAAAATATTTGAAACTCTTTTAAGCCTTCTATAACGAGAGAAAGAGTACGGCAAATTGAAGATGCTGGTATTAAAAAAGTTGGGAGAATTATTAAAGCAACTGAGCTTTCAGCAATCCAAGAAATGGCAAGAGAAATAATGTCTCATCACTGAGGAGTTCTCACAAGAGAAAAACTTATCGGAGCAATCATATCAAACATGAGTCTCTCAAAAGAGATTAATGCTCATATTCTTGAAGTAATCGTTCAATCGGATTTTGAAATTATCAAATCAAAACCAAGATTATGAACGCAAACATATTTCACACTTCCTAATATTTCAAGAAAAGCAATTGATGCAGTTCATAAGAATGCTCTTAAAATTCTGAAAAGAAAGAAAGATGTTATGGAAAGAACTGAGCTCTATGGTCAAATTGCAGAAGATCTTACCTGAGAAGTCGGAAAATTAGATAATGTTTTCATAGACAGTGTCCTTGATATTTTTGAAGACATTGTAAAAGGAGAAGAAGTACTTATTGGTCTTACAAGATGGAAGATATTGAATCCTAAGACACTTAAAGATAAGGCTATCTATGTTATGAAAAAAGATAAGCTTCCAATGCATTTTATCGATATCTCAAATAAAATTTCAGATTATTTAGGTGAAAGTGTAAAAATAAACACCATACACAATGAGCTCATAAGAAATGAAGAGTTTATCCTGATTTGAAGAGGAATATATGCACTTAAAGAATGGGGATTTAAACCAGGAACAGTATTAGATGTGATTCTCGATATTCTTAATAAAAATGGTGGTCCAATGACTACTGAAGATATTATCAAAAAAGTACTCAAAGTAAGAAATGTAAAAAAGACTACTATTTATATGAATCTTCAAAATAAAAAAGCTATAGAAAGAGTTGGTCGTAACTTCTACGCTGCTAAATCAGCATAAATATACAACTAAAAAACTCAGAGAAAATCTCTGAGTTTTTTAGTTGTTCATCTTGCCTTTTAGTCTCTTCCCTTTACACTAAGGGATATAATATATAGAAAAATAATAACGTGAAAATACTCGTATTTGATACTGAAACAACCGGTTTCATAAACAAAAAAGACCCAAGCCTCGAGATCCAACCTCACATTATCCAGTTTGCTTGAATCTTATGAGAACTAAAGGATGGGAAATATACTGAAATAGAAAGAAAAGATATACTTATAAAGCCACCTATATCTATTCCTTATGGGGCATCTCAAGTACATCACATTTATGATATAGATGTACAAAGTGCCCCTAAGATGGATGAAGTCATAGACGAAATAATGGAGTTTATCAATAGTGCTGACGCTATTATTGGACACAATATCGAATATGATGAAGATATGCTCAAGCTTGAACTTAGAAGACTCGAGAAAGTACACATGTATGCTCCTTCACAGGTTATATGTACCATGAAGACAACCGTTGATTACTGCGCAATCCAGTGAAACTGACTCAGATTCAAGTATCCAAAGCTTGGGGAACTTCACAAAAAATTATTCTGAGAATATTTCTCCTGAGCACATGATGCAATGGTTGATGTAGAAGCAACACAAAAGTGCTTCCTGAAGCTCGAGAAAGAATGAGTATTGGGGCTCAGTAACAAAACCCAAGAAGTAATGAGTTTATTTTAAATATTCCCCCATGGCAGATTTTTGAGACTTAGTGAACATTGAAGAGTTTTGAGAAAAACGAAATTATTTTGATCCTGAGAGGGGTGAAGTGAGTTTTTATTGTAAAGACTGTGAAGAGCTTGTTGAGACAAAAAGAGGTGAAAAAAATAAAAAATATCAGTTCTCTTGCATAAAATGCGAAGGAAAAAATGTTGCTATTTGAACGCATGCAGGACTCAAAGAAAATTATTTTAGAAAGAAATTTTAAAAATATATTTGCAATTATATATCCATTATATATACTCATTATATACCTCACTATTACGAGATATAAGATATTACATATTCTAACCACACGAAACGATGGATAAGAAAGCAGCATTACAAAATGCCCTCGATATGATCGAGAAACAATATGGTTCAGGCTCTATTATGAAGCTCGGAGACGAAGAAAGATCTAGATCTATTCCTACTACATCTTCTGGTTCTCTCTCACTTGATATGGCTCTTGGAGGATGATATGCAAAAGGTCGTATTGTAGAAATTTACGGTCCAGAATCATCTGGTAAAACTACCCTTACGCTTCACGCGATTGCTGAAATACAAAAAGCTGGTGGTACAGCAGCGTTTATAGATGCAGAACATGCACTAGACCCAAGTTACGCTGAAAAAGTCGGAGTAAATACTTCAGAGCTTATCATCTCTCAGCCTGATTATGGTGAACAAGCTCTCGAAATTACTGAAAAGCTTGTAAACTCTGGAGCTGTTGATCTCATCATCGTAGACTCTGTTGCAGCTCTTACTCCAAAAGCAGAGATAGAGTGAGATATGGGGGATTCACACATGGGTCTTCAGGCTCGTCTCATGAGTCAAGCACTCAGAAAAATTACAGGTGCCATCAATAAATCAGGATGTACGGTTATCTTTATTAACCAAATCCGTATGAAAATCGGAGTGATGTTTGGTTCTCCAGAAACTACAACCGGTTGAAATGCTCTCAAATTTTACGCGTCACAGAGACTCGATATCAGAAGAAAAGAAAAAATAGAATCAGGAACTGGTATGGATAAAGAGATAAACGGAAACAAAACACGAGTAAAAGTTATTAAAAACAAGATTGCTCCTCCATTTAGAGAAGCTGAATTTGATGTTATGTATAACATTGGTATTTCTAAAGTCGGTGAACTTGTAGATATCGGTGCTACTACCGAAGTGATTAAAAAATCATGAGCTTTCTACAGTTACGGTGAAATCAAGCTTGGACAAGGAAGAGAAAAAGCAAAGCAATTCCTTCTCGAGAATCCAGAGCTCGCAGCAGAAATCGAAGAAGTAATAAAAAATAGTATATAAAATTCATCAAAAGCTCTCGCACAGCGAGAGCTTTTTTATTGTCGCATTAGCTTGCAATTAGCACTCCCTTGCTTATTATTAGCAGCAATCTTTAAAAACTAATTATTCCTGCGTGAAAGTCTCATATAAAGTCCTAAAAAAATATATTCCTGATATTGCATCTCCTGAGCAAGTAGCTCAAGATCTGATCATGCATACAGCCGAAGTAGAAGATATCCACTCTCAGGCAGAGAGCTTTGATAATATCGTATATGGAGTTATTACAAGTGTAGAAAATCATCCTGACGCAGATAGTCTCAAAGTTTGCATGGTTGATGGAGGGGAATCTGAAGACATACAAATCGTCTGTGGAGGTTCAAATTTAGAAGTATGACAAGGGATTGCTCTTGCTAAAATTGGAGCAAGTGTTCTCTGGCATGGTCAATGAGATCCTGTTATTATGAAAAAAACTCCTATTAGATGAGTAGACAGCTATGGGATGATTTGTGCAAGTGAAGAAATCTGACTCAAAGACGAATTTCCTGCAGCATCCGAAACAGAGATACTCGACCTCTCATCATATACAGCTATTCCAGGGACACGACTCGACGAAGCTCTTGGAAAAGATGATATCATTTTAGAAATAGATAATAAGGCTATTAATCACCGGCCTGATCTCTTTTCTCACATCGGTATTGCCAGAGAAATAGCTGCTATATCTGGAAAAAAGCTTGGATATACCATGACAAGAACGGACTTTTCTACTCTTCCAGACCTAGGAATAACAAACGATATCCCAACTGTCGTAAAAAGATATATGGGGCTCAAAGTATCTGGAGTGAAGAATATTCCATCTCCAGACTATGTACTTGATGTACTGAAATCGCATGATATTGATTCTAAAGGACTCCTCGTAGATATTACAAACTACTCTCTTTACCTTTATGGACAGCCAACTCATTGTTTCGATGCAGATAAACTCACTGGCAATATACATATCAGATATGCAAAAGAGGGAGAAACTTTTACAGCTCTCAATGATAAAGAGTATACTCTACAAACAAATGACATCGTTATAGCTGATGAGAAATGAGTCATCGCTCTAGGTTGAGTTATTGGATGAAAAGATTCTGCTGTTTCTGACTCCACTACAAACATCGTCATAGAATCTGCATGGTTTGATCAAGCCGTCGTTCGCGGAACATGAAAACGTCATGGACTCAGAACTGACGCGCTCAATGTATTTGAAAAAGATCTTGTGGTTGAACTCCGAGACTCAGGGACTTCCCTCATTATGCAGGAGCTTACAAAACATATGCCTGACCGTAAGCTTGTTGCTTATACAGATATTTACCCTAAAAAAGAGTATGCTACAGAAATAGACTTTGATCTAGATCATGTCTGTAGGCTGATTTGAAAAAAATACTCAAAAGATGTAGTACTTGATATACTTGATAGACTTTTTATCGATGAGAAAGATGGAAAACTCGAAATTCCTCTGTGGAGAAAAGACCTTACAAATATAGCAGATATAGCCGAAGAAATAGCGCGAATAGATGGATATGACAATGTTGCATCAACAGTACCGAGAATCAATCTGGGAGCTATCTCTCAATCTCCCCTCTATCTCGGGAAACGAGAGGCAAGAAACTTCCTGGTTTCAGCAGGTTTTTATGAGATGTACACATATTCATTTGTAGATGAAGTGCTCATGAATAAAGCTCTTTCAAGCACTCAGCAACTCGTTCCAATGAAAAATGCTCTGAGCGAAGAACTCACACACTTAAGATGAGAGCTCATACCTAACCTCCTCAAAGCGCTCGAAGAAAATTCACGAGACTACTCAAATATGCAGCTCTTTGAATGTGAAAAAGTATTTCTGAGACCAGAAACTGATACAGTAAGCGAATATTATGAACTTGCAGCTCTCATGCAATCTAAAAGCGATATAGCTTATTATGAAATCCAAAATACTCTCAAAGATCTTCTCGCAAAGCTCTGAGTCCTAAAATATGAACTCAAAACCGCACAAATAACTCCATGATATGCTCACGCTACGAGAACAGCAGACATAATCGTACGATGAAAAACGATCGGGCAAGTCTGAGAAGTGCATCCAAAAGCCATCAAGAACTTCTCTCTTTCTGGGAGAGTATGATTTTTCACTCTTAATCTAGAAGCCCTTGCTCCTGCACTTCATGGACTTATCAAAGCAAAAGAAGTCTCCAGCTTTCAGGCAAATAGCTTTGATATTAACTTTGTAGTAGATCTCTCAACATCAGGAAGCACTATCAAAGCTACTATAGAGAAGTCAGATTCCCTCATACAGTCCGTAGAGCTCTTTGATATCTACGAAAACGAAGAAAAGCTCCCATGAAAAAGATCTCTCAGCTTCAAAGTAACGACGCAATCTCTGGAGAAAACTCTTGATGATACATTCAAGAATGACCTCATAGAACGTATCGTAAAAAATGTTGAAAAGAAGGGAGGAAATTTAAGATAATTAACAATAACTATATTACTATGAATGCTGCGCTAAAACTCTTTGTTCTCATTGGAATTATTTTTGTTTCAACAACGAACCTATATGCAAGATCGCTAGTTGAAGTATCTTTTGCCTGAGATGAGCTTAATGCACTGTATAAAAGTAACATAACGTATAAGATAAATATTGCTTTAGAAGGAATGACAAAAGACAAACTTCAAGTTCTTGTCCCTAAAGTAAAAAAACTTTATATATTAAATTTGAAACAAAGTACATCTCAGCAATACGATGAAAGATTAACCCAACTCTATTATTATATTTATATAAAAAGTAAGTATTTATCTGAGAACACTGACTCAAACATTCAGCCAAATAATCCGGAAAAGTACATAGACCCACTATATAGAGAGTTTTCAATTGGACAGTCTACTGAAGAATATAAAAATGCTTGTACAGAGCATACATATTTCAATGGGGTCGAAGACTCTACCTATGAAAGCTGTAAAGCAAGTGTTTATTTAACATGATATTTCACTGTGGAAGAGAACCTACATACAGATGATATAACTTTTACTACTAGCAGCAATAAAACATTTAGTTTTACAGAATGATATAGTATTAATAAAATACTAAACGAATGGAAAACAGACATAAACTTTTTCATGCCTTTAGGCGAAGGAGAAACATCTCAAGCATTAAACAAGGTCTTTGAAGTAGATAAATCATTCTCAAAAACTTTGGAAAAATGAACCTATTCGATAGGATTGCCTATTTTATCGGATGTAGGAAATGAAATCGAATTAAATATAGTTGTAAAATGAAAAACTATCCCATTATCAAGAGTTAAAATTTTTGATAGTGAAGCATTTAGTATCGACATTACATCCTGAAGAACTGTAGAACAAATAGATGGAAGTATTGATAAATATCATGATAGCTTTCCTCTTAACTTCACGGTAGATTGAAGTGAAGATATTCCCTTTTATCTTGAACTTCAACAATACTGACAGCAAGAATTTGAGTGAGATATCGTACTAAAAAAAGATGGAGTAATAATAAAAAAAGCTATCTTATCACAAAATCCCTGATACAGAGCAAGGGATGTAAATAAAAATAATATAGCTACTTTCACAAATACACAGCTCACAGATTGAAAATATAGTATTGAATGAGATATAAAAATACATAGTGAGTTGAATTGAGTCAGTTTCACACTAAAAGTTTGAGAAACTAATTATTAGTTACCCATAAAAATCTTTTGACTATGTTCCTATTTTTTATATAATCCCGAGGCTTAGTACTGGATTTGAAAGAATCCTTGGCCCCAAACCACACTAATTTATACACATTAATTATTCGAGAATGCCTATCATAGCATCTGCAAAGAAAGCGCTCAGACAAAATAAAACAAAGAATGCGAGAAACACTCACTTCAAAAAAATGTATACTGAGTCAAGAGTTGCTTTTGAAAAAGCAATTAAAGCGGGAGATCTCAAAGCTGCAAAAGCACTTTATGTGAACCAAACAGAAGGAGGATCTACATCAAAATCAGGTTTACAATCTGTTATTGATAAACTCGTAAAAAAGAATATAATTCACCCTAACAACGGTTCAAGAAAAAAATCAAAATTCGTAAGAATGATGAAAAACCTTGAAAAAGCTTAATTTCTATCTATCTGAATGAAAGAAAAAAAGAAAAGATTAAATGGTGATATACGAGCAAATAAAGTGCAAGTTATACACGACGAAGATGGAAACCTCTGAGAAATGTCTTTGGCTGAAGCCTTAGAAATAGCAAGAGAACAAGAACTAGATCTCATGGAGATGTGAAAAAGAGATGATATAACAATGGTAAAAATCATTGATTACGGAAAATTTCTATACAGACAAAAGAAACAACAGCAAAAACAACAACAAAAATGAAAGTCTCCAGATATGAAGACTATACGTATCACCTATAAGATTGGTGATCATGATCTGGAAGTAAAAAGAAAACAAGTTGAAAAATTTGCAGCAGACGGACATCCACTCAAGGTAAGTCTTATGCTCAGATGAAGAGAAAACCATTATGGAGATCTTGCAGCTGAAAAAATAGACAGTTTCGTAAAAAGTATCGATGAATTCTATACTCCACACGCTCCTGTAAAAAGATCTGGTAATACATTTAATGTACTACTCAAAGTAAAAAAATAATTTATATACAATTTCGCTATTATGACACTTAAAACAAGAAGTGGAGTTAAGAAAAGACTCAAAGTAACAGGTACTGGAAAAATCAAACTTGGAAAAGCTTGTAAAAGACATCTACTTTCGAATAAATCTAGTAAAGCAAAAGGACGAAATAAATATGGTCTTATTGTTGCAGATGCTGAAGTAAAGAAAATCAAAAGACAAATTCCTCACTCACTGAGAGGATAATCCATTTATAATACAATATTAACACCCTACTATGGTACGTGTAAAAAGAGCACTTATGACAAAGAAACGTCATAAAAAAATCCTAAAAGCTACAAAAGGTTTTAGACAATTAAATTCAAGAGTATTCTCAAGAGCTAAAAATGCTTGGATGAAAGCAGGAACAAATGCTTATATCGGGAGAAGACTCAAAAAAAGAAATTTTAGAAGACTCTGGACAGTACGTATTAACAACGCTGTAAGAGCAGAAGGTTCTACATACTCTAAGTTTATTAACCTTCTCTACAAGAAAAAAGTAACACTCAACAGAAAAGTACTTTCAAACATGGCTATTAGCCACCCTGAAGTATTTAAGAAAGTTGTAGCATTTGTAAAATAAGAATTCCATTTCGGAATTCTTTTTTTTGTATAAAAATTATTACTTATTAACTATATGTATATGCAAGCAAGTTTAATTCTAGAAAATGGAGAAATAATTACAGGAGAAAGTTTTGGGTATGAATGAAATGCGTCTGGAGAAGTCGTATTTAATACAGGAATGACTTGATATCCTGAAACCCTTACTGATCCGTCGTATAAATCTCAAATACTTGTGTGCAGCTACCCTCTGCTATGAAACTATGGAGTTCCTAATTTCAATCAGGAAGATGATTTCTGACTCAAGAAATACTTTGAATCTGACAGCGTTCATATATCTGCTCTCATAGTATCACAGTACAGTGAAAACTATAATCATCATGAGTGAGAGAGCTCTCTCAGCGCATTTTTAAAACAACACAAAGTACCTGCTATCACCGGAGTTGATACACGATATCTCACGCAAAAACTCAGAGATAATGGATGTATGCTCTGAAAAATACAAATTTGAAGTACAAAAAATACTCTTCCCTTTCATGATCCAAATACTGACTTACTCTCTTATGAAGTCTGCTGCAATGAGATTATAAGATATGGAAATGGAAAGAAGAAAAT
>JAHDGX010000007.1:28956-32294 GCA_020631575.1 Candidatus Altimarinota bacterium
ATTATTGAGAAAGAAAAACCTGATGGTATTATGCTCTCATTTGGAGGACAAACAGCTCTCAATTGTGGTTTAGAGCTCCAAAATTCATGAGTTCTAAAAAGCCATGGTGTAAGTGTCCTTTGAACTCCTACTCATACCATAGAAATTACTGAGGATAGAAAGAAATTTAACTCAGAGCTGGATGCTATATGAGTCGTATATGCAAACTCAAAAACAGCTGATAGTGAGAAAAAAGCTATCAAAATCGCAAAAGAGATTGGATATCCTGTTCTTGTCAGAGCTGCTTTTGCTCTGTGAGGACTCTGAAGCTGATTCGCGGAAGATGAAAAAGAGCTAAAATCCCTCCTGAAAAAATCATTCTCATATTCATCTCAAGTCATCATAGATGAGAGTCTCAAATGATGGAAAGAACTCGAGTACGAAGTAATGCGAGATGCAAATGATAACTGTATTACTATATGTAATATGGAAAATTTCGATCCTATGGGTATCCATACTGGTGAGAGTATCGTAATCGCTCCGAGCCAAACTCTCTCAAACACAGATCATCAAATCATGAGAGATGTCGCGCTAAAAACGATTAGGCATCTCTGAGTAGTGGGAGAATGTAACATACAGTTTGCCTACAACCCCAAAGCTTGTCAGTATAGAGTCATAGAGGTAAATGCGAGACTCAGCAGGAGCTCTGCCCTCGCATCAAAAGTCACAGGATATCCTCTTGCCTATGTTGCTGCTAAAATCGCTCTTGGGTATAATCTCGATGAAATAAAAAATTCAGTAACTCAGAAAACAACAGCATTTTTCGAACCAAGTCTCGACTATGTTGTATGTAAAATACCACGTTGGGATCTCGATAAATTTGATAAAGTAGATCAGAAATTGGGATCAGAAATGAAATCTGTAGGAGAAGTTATGGCTATTGGTCGAAGTATAGAAGAAGTCCTTCAAAAGGCTCTGAGAAACCTTGATATAGGTATGAACGGAGTAGTAGCAAATGAGAGAGAACTTGAGTTTAACAAGGATGACCTCAACCATGCAACTCCAAAACGTATATTTGCAATAGCTAGAGCATTTATAAATGGAAAAAGTATAGACCATGTAGAAAAAAAGACGATGATTGATCCATTTTTCTTAGAGAAAATTAAAAATATTGTCGATACTAAAAAAGACCTAGAAGCGTGAGATGGGAAACTCCTCGCAAAAGATGATGCCCTTATCCTAAAAGCAAAGAAACAAGGATTTTCTGATGTCGCCATTGCAAAAATTATAGGAAATAGTGAGAAATATGTGAGATCTCACAGAGTAAAAAGAAATATTGTTCCTTGCGTGAAAAAGATAGACACCCTCGCAGGAGAGTTTCCAAGTTATACCAATTATATGTACTCAACCTATCATGGAAATCATGATGACACAAAGCCAAGTAGGAAGAAAAAGAAAGTTATCGTTTTAGGTTCTGGGAGTTATCGTATCTGATGTTCGGTAGAGTTTGATTGGTGCTCTGTCTCTACACTCAAGGCCCTGAAAAGCAATGATTATGAGACTATCATGGTAAATTTTAATCCAGAAACAGTTTCCACGGATTTTGATAGTTCAGATAAGCTCTATTTTGAGGAAATCTCTCTCGAGTCTGTACTTGATATTTATAAGAGAGAAAATGCAATGTGAGTTATCGTCTCTATGGGTGGTCAGATCGCAAATAATCTCGCAAACAACCTAGAAAGTGCTGGAGTAACAGTTCTCTGAACTAGCCCAAAAGATATAGATAGAGCTGAGGATAGAGATAAATTTTCCTCTATCCTTGATAGTATCGGAGTAGATCAGCCTGTATGGGCAAAGCTCTCAAGCAGTAAAGAGGCACTTGATTTCGGAAAAAAGCAGTGATATCCAGTTATCATTAGGCCATCATACGTACTATCCTGAGCAAACATGCAAGTATGTGAAGATAAAAAACAGCTTGAGAAATTTCTAAAGAAAATAGCGCATATTTCTCCAGAACATCCATCCGTAATATCTAAGTTTGAATCTGGAGCAAAAGAGATAGAGATTGACTGAATAGCACAAAATGGAGATCTTAAAATCTATGCAATAACGGAGCATGTGGAGAATGCTGGAGTCCACTCATGAGATGCTACAGTACTTCTCCCAGCACAAAAACTCTATATAGAAACAATTCGAAAAATAAAACGGATATGTAAACAAGTTATAAAGGAACTTAATATCACTGGTCCCTTTAATATACAGTTTCTTGCAAAAGAAAATATGATCAAGGTTATTGAGTGTAATGTCAGAGCTTCTCGAAGTTTCCCATTTGTATCAAAAGTCACGGGATACAATTTTATCGAGATGGCCACCAAAGCAATTATCTGAAAAGACATCTCTGGAAACTATAATACCCTTGATTTTGATTATGTTTGAGTAAAAGCTCCTCAGTTCTCATTTCACCGACTCAAGTGAGCAGATCCAAAACTTGGTATTGAGATGGCTTCAACCTGAGAAGTTGGATGCATAGGTTCAAATATACATGAGGCTTTTCTTGCAGCTATGATATCAGTTTGAGTGAAAGTCCCTAAAAAATCTATCCTCGTGAGCCTTGGGACAACTGAGGATAAAGTGGAGTTTTTAGAAAGTCTCAGGATACTCGAATCTCTCGGATACAAAGTATATGCCACCAAATGAACTCAAGCTGTTTTTAAAAAACATGGTTTTAAAACAAAACTCATAGATAAGATTTCTGAGCACAAAACAAAAAATGCTCTTTCCCTTATAGAAAGTGGAAAAGTAGATATGGTTATCAATACTCTCTCTGAGGAAGATCTAAAGGAAATAAGTGATGGCTACCTCTTACGTAGAACATCTGTAGATAAGTGAGTCAGTCTCGTAAACAATATCAAGGTCGCAAAACTCTTCATTGAATCTCTTGAATACCTTCATGAGAAGTGAACACTTGATATAAAGAGTTATAGTGAAATAATATGAATATAACAGAAAAAGCAGCTTAAGCTGCTTCTTTTTGAGGTATGACACTATCATTATCAACTTGAGGAGCTGCATTATCATTTGCTGCTTCTACCCTCTGTAATAGAGGTTTATCTTCCTCGTCAATATAATCATCTGGATTTCGTCTTTTGTCAAAAACTTTTACTCTCATTGCTGGATCAAAAATAAATAGATCTTTTAGATTCATTCAGCATATTTTTTCTACGAGGCTCTCTCTTGCATCTATCACTTCCTTTACTTCAGGATCGAGATCACTCATCTCAACGGCAGCATCATAAAGTGCTCATTTCCCATGAGTATTTCTATAATCATCTAATTGTACTACTTCTCCAGACATAAAT
>JAHDGX010000055.1:0-3140 GCA_020631575.1 Candidatus Altimarinota bacterium
GACAACATGTTTATTTGTGAGAATTGTCCCATCTTTTTTTATAAAAAAACCACTTCATCATCATACTTTTCGAGTGACGCTACCAGTTGGTTGCTGGAAAAATCCCCATGGATCACTCCTATAGATGACAAGATCCTTCTTGATTACAATACTTACAACACTATCAGCTGCACTTTGAGCAATCTGAGTAATATTTGATTCAAGTGATTTCATCTGAGAAAGTGTACCCTTCTGTAGGAGGAGTTCATTTGGAGAGGGTTTTACTACAGAAGAGTCTGTTATTTTTATTTCTCATGCAGCAGGACTATAGAGTCAAAATAAATATGCTCATAACCCTCAGGATATGAGAGAGCAGAGGATAATACTTATTATAAGGAGGCTATGTTTCATATATTTATATTACGAATAATATTTAATAAATTCTTTTATATTCTTTACTTCAATTATTCATCACTTTGGTAAGAGAGATGTAAGAGATCATCCCGTATCTGGAATATAAATCTCTGTAAATCACATTTTCACTGCTTCTTTTACCCTTCGCTCAAGAAACATTACTTTTTTCACCTTCCCAGTAAGTGATATCTCTCAGATAAATACGGTTTTTTTAGAGAGCGCTTTTGAAAGTTTGGATGATATGATACTTGCGGCTATAGCGAGATCGAGTCCAGGTTCTGAAAAGCTGAGTCCTCTTGAAATATTTGCATACACGTCATAGCTTTCAAGTTTTACAGGAGTATACTTCCCCAGTACCGCGATAATAAGATCGAGTTTTGATCCAATAATTCATCTACTTGATCGCTTTGGATATCCAAACTTTGTATAGGTCGTAAGTGCTTCAGTTTCGATAATGAGCGGACGAGTTCACTCCATTGTAACAGAAAGTGCTGATCCTACTGTATCTGTCTCATCTGAGATAAATTCGAGCCCAGGATTTGGAATATCCACAAGACCTGTTTCTCACATCTTATAGAGACCTATTTCACTACTACTCCCAAATCTATTTTTGAGACTTCGTAGGATCCTCAGGTTATCAAACTTATCTCCTTCAAAGTAGAGAACCGTATCAACCATGTGTTCCAGAGTTTTTGGCCCTGCGAGAGAACCATCCTTTGTAACGTGTCCTATGATTATAAAGGTGATGTTGTTTTGTTTTCCGTACTCAACGATTTTTTCAGTGATATACCTAACTTGCCCGATACTCCCAGCAGTTCCAGAGACTTCATTTGAGTACATCACAGAAATAGAGTCAAGTATTACTACTTTGCTCCTATTCTTATCCAGAGTTGCAATGATATTTTCGAGATTATTTTCAGCGAGCAGAGAGATATTATCTCAAGCTACCCCTAGTCTCTTGGCTCTCCCTGATATTTGGTTCAAAGTCTCTTCTCCAGATATATATATGATATCAGATTGTACCCATCATCCGAGCTGAAGGGTTAGAGTAGATTTTCCAATCCCTGGTTCTCCTGAGAGGAGCACTATACTTCCTTGCACCAGTCCTCATCCAAGAACCGTGTTAAACTCTCCTGAATCTGTTTCTATTTTTTCAGCTTGAGATTCTTTTTGCAAGTCAGAGATATTTCCTAAAACTTGAGCTTCTCACTTCACTCCTTTTGCTCAAACCTGTTTAGACTGCTTAAACTCTTTCAGAGTATTCCAAGCCTTACAAAAATCACACTGACCTTTCCAAGTAAGTGATTCGTTTCCACAGTCTGAGCATATAAACATAGAGTAATATTTCATGAAGTATTTCACTATTCATTTTATAAAAATACAAAAATTTGTAAAAAAGATATTAATGTATAATGTATTTAGACTTTAATATAAATTGTGTTATAAATGAATAAACACACAGACTGGTATAAACAACAGGAAGCTATATTGGCTGTAGAAAATTCGAGAAGCGAAAGAAGAATTAACAGTAATGCAAGGCTTAAGAAAGAGAGATGAAAGATACAGTGAATGGTACAAGAAATGCTTACTGAGAGAGATAAGGTAATTACTTTGCTTTCATGGAACTACAATGTATTATCAGCTTTTTTGAAAAAACGTACAATATCATACAGGGAAGTTGTATACAGAGATAGAGTCGAGTTCTGTGCTCCTATGATAAATTTTGTTATCCGAATTGATGGAAAAATAGATGTTATTGAAGAAAACGGAAAGCTTCATCCTAACCTATCTATTTCTGAAATAGATAGGCTATTAACATATAGATAATTTTTTTTGTAAAAAAGATATTATCACTATAATTGCGAGGCAATACAAGCCTAGATGGTGGAATTGGTATACACAGGGGACTCAAAATCCCCCGGCTTCGGCCTTGAGGGTTCGAGTCCCTCTCTAGGTACCAAATATGTTTACAAAAAGTCTCTTTTGAAAGAAAGAGATTTTTTTGTATAATATATTTATGAAAATACACCCAATTATTGCACATAATCCGCTCCAGAATATTTTTTATGTTTTGGAATATTGAGAGAAACAAGCTTTGGTGATAGATCCACCTGAGGTAAAACTTACTCAGGATTTCTTAGATGAACAAGATTTAAGACTTGAGAGAATACTTATCACACATGAACACTATGATCATTATGATGGAGTAGAGTGATTAAACTGCAATGAAGTATATGCCTCTGGAATTGCGCAAAAAGGTATTCCTTTCAAGCTGAGTCATACTTTTGAAGATGGAGATGTAGTATTTGAAGAAGAGGGTATATCCATAAAAGCTATAGCTACTCCAGGGCATGCTGATGGTCATATGATTTTTGAAGTATCTGAATGATGAAAGATCACTACTATCTTTTCGTGAGATGCGCTTTTTCAGGGGGGAGTGGGACATACTCGTAGAGGAGGAACAGAGATTTTATATGAATCTCTTCAAAAGTTTCGAAAATATGAGGATGAAGTGATGATATACTCTGGTCATGATTATCTTGAAACAAATATAAGATTTCTTAGGCTTAATACTCCAGAAAATATATCAGAAATAGATATTGCCTGGAAAAAACATTCAGATATTCTGTCGTTTACGAACTTGTGAGAAGAGAGAAAATATAATCCATTTCTTACTGCATCAAAAGATGAGTTTATAAGACTCAGAGAACTCAGGAATAAATTTTAATATAAATATTATGAAATAC
>JAHDGX010000055.1:3240-5481 GCA_020631575.1 Candidatus Altimarinota bacterium
GAGGGAACTTTGGAGATACAATCTCCTTGGAAAGATATGGAAAATATAGGTACTTGGTAATAAAAAAATATGTTTCAAAAAATAAAAGATATTAAGAAGTATATTAGGCTTGCAAAGATAGGAGGAGTTATTTTCGCTCTCATTTTCATACTTCAGCTTTTATTGAGTGGGTATATGATACTTCGAATTATAGAACTTCAAGAACAGATAAACCAAGTAGAGAACTTAGAAGTGAGTATTTCTAATGAATAAAGTTCCCCATAAAATAGGGACATACGATCCTAAGAGTGTAAAGAAAGTTGATTTAAAGAAAGTTTTGAATCATGATACTGATATAATAGACGATCTACTTAATGCTATAAGAAAAGATTCTATGGCTCTTCTTCCTGATTGATTTTGTGGAGGAAGATCTAAAGATGATGAAAAGTTGTTTGTGTTATATCGTTCAAAGTAATACCCTCTAAGAGTCTGACTTAAATTTTGATAGGAGGTGATTAATACTTCATTTAGATATTCTTAAATCTTCTATTTCAAATCATTGGAGCCTTAATCATTGAATAATTTCTTGAAGTTTAGTGTTTAATGCAGTCATAACAGCTTGTCATTTTAATTCAGAGATAGAACTTATTGAACCTATATCTTGTTTCCTTAAGTTTAATAGATACAAAGCTTTGTCTATAGGTTTTCATATAGATAAATAATAGCTTAAATCAAAATTATTACTAACGTCTTCATGATCTTCACCCATTAAACTAATCAAAGCATTATTAAACTTCACTAGATTTTCGGCTATAGTTTTTTTATTACTTTCATTTCTTAGGAGTGTTGCCCTTCCAGCTTCTGTTAGTTGAGTGTTTGGATGTAGTTCCCATCCAAATGATTTTATCATCTTATGTAATCCGTCAGGATCAGCAAATGCTAATCATATATCTTTTGTTTCCCTCCATAGCGCAGGCACGCTCATGCGAGGCTTATCTGATCATCCAAAATATAGCATGTGGAGATATTGTATAGGATCTGTGATTTCAGATTCTGTTTCT
Organism: Candidatus Altimarinota bacterium; assembly: GCA_020631575.1. Taxonomy (GTDB): domain Bacteria; phylum Patescibacteriota; class Gracilibacteria; order BD1-5; family UBA6164; genus JAACSU01. The sequence goes on from JAHDGX010000055.1 coordinate 4,281, forward strand.
ATCAGGTGCATTTCAAGGATTTCTAATTTTTCGATTCTTTTGTTTTTTCTATTTGTTCATTCGTGGCACATTTTATATTCATGAAATGAATATATAGCTCATCATGTATTTTCAATATTCCCATTTTCAGATGATTTTGATTGATCTAATGCCATATTAAGAAATAACTAAGTATTTTATCTATTATACCCTATGTTTTAATATTTTCAAAAAGAATAATCTCTCGCATTCCGGTACTTTCTCTGTATAATATCTATAATTAATTTATAGATATTTTTATGTCAGAAAAACCAAGAAAGAGCTTCAAGAATAAACAAAAAAAGACTTTTTATAAGTCGACTTCAAAAAAAGATACGATGAAAAATAAGTTTTGAAATAGAGTTAAGAAGCGTAATAGAGAAAATGAACTAGTAGGTATTTATAAACAAGGACAAGGAACATTCTGATTTGTAGATACCGTAGATGAAAATACAGGTGAAAAAAAATGATACTTTACACACGAATCGAAGAAACTTGATGCCTTTGAGGGTGATGAAGTCGCTTTTGAAGTACAGTTTTTTAAAGGACGAGAAGAAGCTCAAATCACAAAAGTACTTAAAAGATCGGAACACCTCATAGTAGGGAAACTGAAAGTTGGCAAGACTTATGCATTTGTTGTAAGTGACAATCCAAAAATAAAAAGTGATATATTTATTCCCGGAAAGTATATTGGTGGATACACGGATGGATCAGAGGTTGCGGTACAAATTCTCAAATGGGAGTGAAAGAATCCAGAAGGGAGAATTATAGAGTCTCTCTGAAATCTTCCAAAGGGAAGAGAAGATATCTATAAAATAGCCTTTGAAATGTGAGCTAGGAAAAACTTTTCTGAATCAGTTATGAGAGAGACAAAAGAGCTCAAATCATATATATCAGAGTCTGATCTAAAATATAGAAAAGACTGTAGAGATCTCTTAACTTATACTATCGATGGGGCAGAAAGTAAGGACCTCGATGATGCAATAAGTCTAGAAAAAATAGATAAGGGATGGATACTCTATGTGCATATTGCAGATGTGTCTCACTACGTAACTGAAAATACTCCTCTCGATAGAGAAGCTCGCAAGCGAGGAACAAGTATCTATCTTGCTGACCAAGTAATCCCGATGCTCCCAAAAGAAATTTCAAATGGCCTATGTAGTCTCCACCCATGAGAAGATAA
>JAHDGX010000056.1 GCA_020631575.1 Candidatus Altimarinota bacterium
TTTTTCAAAACCAGAACTTTGTGAATATGACAATGAAGTGACAGTGGTAGAACAGGAACCTGAAATTATTCAAGATAATGAAACTGAAGATGAAACCATTCAGGAGGATTCTACAGAGCAAAAAGATGAAATAAGTATAGACTCGGAGAATTCTGTCTCAAATGTATCCACAGAGAATACAATTAATATGATGATGACGAATCTTCAATGAGAAGAAGTGAGTTATTCACTTGCCAGAGATTATAAGAGTTGTCCAAATATCCCAGTAATTCTGGATACACAAAATGTTAATTTAGAAGGGGTATTCTCAGATATTTATGATTCACAAAATCCACAGATAGTTGCAAACTTTAAAGAGGCATGAGTTATTAATGGATATGAGAATGGAGCTTTTGCCCCAAGTAGTGAGATATCAAGAACAGAGTTTCTTAAAATAGTTCTTAAAACACATTGTTTAGATTATGATAATCAAAATACAGAAAACCTAGCATTTGTAGATACTAATAAAAATTCATGGCAAGCAAGAGTTATATCCAGATCTCAAGACTTAGGAATCATCAGTGGAGATACTCTTGAGATAAATAGGGGTCTTATTGATACAAATCTTGAGAAACAGTATGACCTAGCAAGAATAGAAGAACTCAAAAGAGTATTGAGAGCTCTTGGTCTCTATGTTGGAGAAATTGATGGGTATTATACTCAAGATCTCGTAGAGGCAGTGTATAACTTTCAGTTAGAGCAAGGTATAGTTGCAAATGAATATCAGGCATGAGCTTGATCATGGGGGCCGAGCACAAGAGCAGCATTCTTTGAAAAGTATCCAGAGACGAGTTACAGAGTATTTAGACCAAATGATATAATATCAAAATCTGAAGCTCTTAAGATCCTGATGAGAATGAGTAATCTACAAGCTGAGAATCCACAAAAACTTCTCTACAGTGATATTGATACTGATTGGCATATTCCGTATATCAGATCAGCACAAACACTTGGGCTTTTTGATCCAGAAGCTGATGACTTTGAATTTAATCCAAACTCATGAGTAAGTAGAGATAACATGGTACATCTCATACATAATCTTATAGGGTTATATAGGTAAATTTACACAAAAAGCAGCTCTACATGTAGAGCTGCTTTTTGTATATTGCAATTCATGCAAGATTTCTTACTATAAAATATATTATATACTAGCTGTTACAACTATGTCAGATCTGTTAACACAAGATGAAATGATGCAACATGTTGCTTCAGGGGATTTTCGTCTTGCTTTTGTAGGAATGTCGAATTGTGGGAAGAGCTATAGATCAAGAATCTTGCAAAATGATGCAGGATTTTTTTGGTATGAGGTAGATAGGGAAATCCAAAAAAAACTCGGTTTTGATACGATGGAGGAAATAGCAGCCTGGATGTGAGATCCGAGCAGTGACTGATTTCAAGAGAGGGAGCAAACCTATCTAGAGAAAGAAGAGCAGTGCACGCATCTCGAGTGACTCAATACGGCTGGTAAAAATCTCGTTTTTGATACCACATGAAGTGTTATATATCTCTCACAAGTAACAAAATCTTGGCTCAAAAATCATTGCCTCATTGTAAACATTGATGTAGGACTTGATGCTATTCCCGTTATGCTTGAGAGGTATATACAGGAACCAAAACCAGTTTCCTGGAACGGTATGTTGATACCAAAAAAGGGAGAGTCGCAAGAAGAAAGCCTGAGAAGATGTTACCCAGAACTATTAAAAGATAGGCTCAGACAATATAAACAGTTTTCACATATAACTATTCCAGCTAAAAATTTAAAAGATCTTTCAGCTGATGATACAATTAGGGTTATTGCATCTTATCTTCCTAACTAAACTATTATGAAATTTGTCAGTACCAGAGACGCAGAGAAAAAAGAACTTTCATATACTGATACACTTCTAGCGGGGCTTGCTCCAGATAGAGGGCTTTTTATTCCATCAGAGTATCCTCAAGTCAGTCTTGATGAACTAAAAGTCTTAAAAGATACAGCATATACAGAGATCGCTTTTGCGATAAAAAAGAAAATTATCGGCTGAGATATTCCAGATGATACATTGAGAGAACTCGTAAATAGAGCTTATACTCAAGAAAAATTCCCAGAAAGCAGAAATGGAAACATCACTCCAGTGAGAAAAATAGAGAAGAACTTTTATATCCAAAATCTTTCACTCGGTCCAACAGCAGCGTTCAAAGATATGGCAATGCAGCAGCTTGGTCAGGAAATGAATTATGAGCTAAATAAAAGGGGAGAATCACTTACCATACTCTGAGCTACTAGCTGAGATACTGGATCAGCTGCGGAAGCTGCCATGAAGGGGTTAGAGAGTATTAAGCTTTTTATGCTCTCTCCACAGGTGTGAATGAGTGAGTTCCAAAGAGCACAAATGTGATCTCTCAGTGGAGATAACATTTATAATATCAGTATTGATGGAAGGTTTGATGATTGTCAGGATATGGTAAAAGATATTAAAGGCTCATCAGAGTTTGCAAATCTCTGAGCTGTAAACTCTATTAACTGGGGGAGGATATCATCGCAAGTACCATACTATTTTTCTTGATATCTACAAGCCGTTGATCAGGTAGGAGAAGAAGTTGATTTCTGCGTCCCAAGTGGGAACTTTGGAAATGTGCTCTCAGGATATATTGCAAAGAAGATGGGACTTCCAATTCGCAGACTCATCGTTGCAACGAATGAAAATAATGTCCTTGAGAAACTTTTTAAGACAGGAAAATATACAGTAACTCCAGCAGATATAACCTCAAGTCCATCTATGGATATATCTAAGGCTTCAAACTATGAGAGGCTTGTATATGATATACTTTGACGAGATGGAGCAAAGCTCGCAACATATATGAAGCAGTTTGAAGAGAGCTGATCTGTAGATCTTACTGATTTTTGAGTGAGTATTTCTGACCTCAAAGAGCTATGATTTGAGAGTGGATCAAGCTCACATGCTCAGAGGCTTGAGATGATACAATATGTTGAGGAAAAAAGAGCGTGAGTTATCGACCCACACACAGCTGATAGTATCAAAGTGGCACAGGACTTGAGAGATCCTAATATAAAAACGATTTGTCTTGAAACTGCGCTCCCAGTGAAGTTTGAGGATACGATTCAGGAAGCTCTGTGAGCGATTCCAGAAAGACCGGAACAGTTTGTGTGACTTGAATCAAGATGAGGAGATGACACATTTACGCTTCTATGAACTGATAGAGAAGCACTCAAGGATTTTATGAGAAAAAATATATAACCTATGAATATAAAAGACTATATTGCTGAGTATCCAGATTTTCCAAAACAAGGAATCAATTTTAAGGATATTTCTCCCTTGCTTGCTTCTTCAGAAGCACTGAAATATGTATGTGAAGCTCTAGCTGAAAAGCTTGTAGGAGCTGATAAGATAGTCGCTCTTGATGCAAGGGGATTTATCTTTGCCCCTATGATATCTCAAATCCTCGGTATACCATGGATTATGGCTCGTAAGAAATGAAAACTTCCAGGAGAGACGCAGAGTATTTCCTACGATCTAGAATATGGATCAAATACCATTGAGATACAAGCATGAGCTATATGTAAGTGAGAAAAGATTGCTCTTGTAGATGATCTACTGGCAACCGGGGGAACGGCAATGGCTGCAATAAGGCTCATAGAGCAGCTATGATGAACCCTGTATCATGCGGCATTTGTAATATCTCTTGATGATGATTTTTTACTCTGACAGCAAGCAAGAAAAGATCTTACAGCGTACTCACATTCCTCACTTGTATCTTATACCGATTAATATGAAACAGCTGTAATGAAGAAAACACTTATTGTACATCCAAACTTTGCTTCTTTGTGACAAAAACTCGCTCAAGAAAATGGTATGGATTACCCACAGATTCGTTTTGGAGACTTTCCAGATCAGTGGCCTGATCTCAGTATTGATGATATAAAGGGAAGCATAGAGCATCAAGATGTGACCTATATTTGAGACTTTTCTCATCCAGAGGACTTTTTCAAAAACTATGCGATGATGCGAGGAATTTTGGATTATTATGCAGGGAAGCTCAGAGTCATTATGCCATACTTTCCAGTTGGGACTATGGAGCGTATTTCCCAGAAATGAGAGATTGCAACAGCAAAATATTTTGCCGATATCATGAGTCATCTCCCATCATGAAGAAGCTGAAAAACGAGTATTCATACCTTTGATATTCATGCGCTGGTGGAAAGATTTCTCTTTGATAGCTTCAAAGTAAATCTAGAGACGCATACGGCAATGTGACACCTAAGAGAGATAGCAAAGTACAAAGTAATAGTTTTTCCCGATGAAGGAGCAGAGAAACGCTTTGCAAAAGAATTTCAGAATCATGAGATTATAACACTCTCAAAAAAAAGAGATGGAAGCAAAAGAATCATCGAACTCAAACAAGGAAATCCAGAAGGGAAAGATCTTTTACTTGTTGATGATCTCATACAATCATGAGGAACGCTCGTACGAGCAGCAGGATTTTTAAGGAGTATTTGAGCTTCGGGGGTAAGTTGATATGCGACCCATGGAGTATTTCCAAATGAGTCACACAAGAAAATATCATGAGCTCTCGATATGCTCTATGTGACGGATTCTATTCCTGAGAATATACAAAGAGCTATAGATGTAGAAAATATGAAAATTATTTCCCTTAGGAGTGATTATAAAAAACTTATTTTTGCTCAGTAGTTCTTACCCTGTTCTTACAGAAATATTGTATTGTACTTACATGAAAATCTGTATAATGGGTCTATAATATATTTTAAAAATATTCTATGAAAGCATTTTACGCACTCCTACTTCTCGTGTTTCTTGCATCTTGTGGAACTCCAGTTACTCCTGATGCACCAAAAGAGCCAGTAGTTCCAAGTGAGCCTCAAGAAGAAGTGCAAGAAGATGTTCCAGCAGAGATTGATGCTGAAGCTGAGAAAATAATCGAAGAGCTCATTAAAATTTGAGAAGAAAGTAGTGAAGGGGATTCTACTGAGCAAGAAGCTCCAGTGGAAGCTCAGGAGCCAGTAGGTAGTTCATCCGAAACGGTAGAACCTGAACAAGTAGAAATACAGGAAGAAGAAGTACAAGAACCAAATACAGCTGTAGAATCAAAGGTTGTAGAATTGGCTACCAGCTACACAAACCCAGCAGGAAATGTAGATATGAATATATCATATAGTCTTGATGATTCCGGAAAAATTTCAGAGATTTCAGTAACATCTCCAAACTACAAATGAATGGTATGATTCAATAAAAATGCTCAAGCAGTTATTGGGATGACAGTTGAGCAGGCTTCGGAGTACTATGTATCTGGAAGCTCACTTACCACTCCAGCCTTCCAAAAGGCACTTAAAAATGGGTAAAAATTTATGAAGTACTCAAAAGATGCTTTTGGTTCAACTCTAGAAATTACGCTCTATGAG
>JAHDGX010000057.1 GCA_020631575.1 Candidatus Altimarinota bacterium
ATGTTCAATTCTAACGACAATCGTTATCTCGTTCTATTACAAACAAAAGATTCATCGCACATACCTCCTGCCTACCCTGTTAGTTATACATCACTCGACTCTATTTTTCTTGCATTGGATCGTGGTTGAAGTCATCATTTTAGAGCTCAGATAGTCGAGGAAAAAGATATCACTATGTTTTCAGTGTATGACCTTAGTTTTTCAAAATACAAAACTATAGCAATAGAGAAATCAAAAGATTGGAGAAAACTGTATAGTATTCCCTATATCTCATTTTTTTTAGATATACTTTTATATTTCTTCTCATACAAAAAAGAGCTCAATTATTATTGAAAAGAAATAACTAATAATAAACCAAAGTATTTTATAAATACTCGTGATGAGATAAGAGAAGAAATGAGGATTAGGAGGTCTTGAGAAGCAAAGATAACTTATGAGAAATGAATTGTAAAAATCAATTGAAAGCCAATAGAATTCAAGTGATGAGATTCAATAATAAGTCACCTATACATATTATTGTTTGATACTCTTGAGAATACTCATAAAAGAAAAGTATCTTTTGAAGAATTAGAATCTCAATATAACTCAGATAAAGGTAAATATAAGGAACTGGAAAATAAAAGTTTTAACTATGCATCTTTCCAGAAATCTATAAGTACCAAAAATGAGGAAATTAAAAACAAACATAAAATTTGAGCTTTCTTAGGAAGTGATGTTTCTTGAATAAAATGCAATTACTACAATCCAGAATAATACTCAAGTTCTGTAACTTCTTGAAGGAAAAATAGAAAAAATCCTAGACTTGTTCTCGTACCTCCGAGAACAAGTCTTTTGTTTTTGTTAGGTACTGAATATTCGCCCCCTTTCTTTTTCTCATATGAGTCGCCCTTTGAAAAGCAGAGTAGCTAGTCACAACTTGAGTATGCACGTAGTGCTGCTAAGTTTGACGAGATACGCTTTTCAAATGATAGACTTATGAGGAAATGAAAGGTATTCCATCCCAGCAATAGTAATTGCTGGGTAACAATATACTATTAATAGTTTAGTTTATGGCTTAGTAACCATTAAAACTAAGAAACATGTTTCGTATTACAAAATTACTAAATATTTATTAGTTAATTTTTCAAATATGAAAATAAAACAATCAGATATCTACAACTTTTGAGTAGATTATATTGAAGTTCTAGGAACATTAAACAAACTGAATGAAATCAATTTCTGAATATGAGAGCATGAAGGTAATAAATATACATTATTTCCTGGGTTCAAATTGAGAAGAGATGATAGAGTAACAAATTATGCTTACAAGATAATTTTTACCTACAAAGAAGTAGACTGTTATGCCTATCATGTATGACAAGAGAATTGAGCTATAACTACTGTCGATTATATGGCAGTATATGGAACTGCTTTTACTCTCTTTCCAGAACTTTCTGAAATAGTACATTTTATAGAAAGTGAGATGAGTATTTCAAAGCTTAGAAGATTCGATCTCGCAACAGATGTATTATTTAATATCAAAGATATTCATAAGGGTTTCAGACAACTGAATCAAAAATGAAGTATCTTCTTTGATGAACAATGAAAAGTTCAAACTTTCTATATTTGAGAAAAGAAGAAAGCTAACAATCGTTATAAACTTATAAGAGTTTATAATAAAAAAGATGATATTCTTGTTAAAAAAAGACAAAAGTTATTCCCAGATTATCTCAAGCAAAAAGACGTAACTCGTGTAGAAGTAGAGATAAGAGCAGAACTTGCAAAAACATGTACCTTAAACAGCCTTCTCGATAGGTCATATATGTTTGATTTATTCCTTACTTATATATCACTTCATACTAAAATGTTTAGCTGATTCAAATATGAAGTCACAAGACTCAATCAAGTAAATAAAAAAGTATCTATAGAAGATTTAAAAGTCGATGAATACTTACGAGAAAGATATGTCAGTATTTTTATATGATATGGAAAAGCAATTATTGAGATGTGAGGATGCCCTGTAGATATTCTACTAAGAAAATGACATCTTTCTGATGATACAACAAAAGACATAGCTCTATCGATACGAAACTGAGAGTTTAGACAAGATGTTTATGAGTTTGGTCTCAATATCAGAAGTGCAAGAGATATCTTCTCTAATGATGATGAAGATGAAATCTTATTCTAAATTAGATTTTGAGAAATATAGGGATAGGTATAAAAGCCTATATCCTACTTTTTCAGAAGAAGAGCTGATTGAGATATTTGAAGCAAGAGTTGAGCTTTGGAAAGTCATAATTGAAAGATATTAATTTCATATTAAATACGAAATATATCAAGAAATATATACTTTTAATTTGCCAAATGAATAAATATAATTATAGTTACATTTATCTTTAATATTGCTGAATATGAAAAAAAAGACAATCGAAATCATTAATCTATCTAAAAAACTAATAGAATTAAACAATAAGCATAATGATGACACTAAACTATTTCAATCAGATACTTCAGTTATTATTTGAGAAGTCCTAAAATGCTTAAAAATGCTAATACGATATGAAAATAGAGTTAAATTCATATCGTTCATATTTGATAAAAAATCCGATTTAGAACAAAATATTCATTCAATTATGACTAATATCTGAGAGTTAGATATTTTAAAGAATTTCAACAAAAATGAAATATCTCAGACCATCAAACAATTAATTGAAGAAAAAAACATAGAAAAGCTTACAGAAGTATCAAATCAAATATATGATTTAATATTCAAACTAAAAGAAGAGGAAAAAGTAAATCTGTTATATCTAGAATCATCTGATTATATCGAAAATTTGAAGATACAAGATGTAGTAGAGTTATATAGTAGCCTTGAGAATAAAAGTCACGATCATTGCTTTGACAAAATAATGGAACAGCAAAAAATATCTAACAATACTTCATCTATAAATAAGATAGATTTTTTTGAGGAGTACTCAATTGATGAAAATGTAGTCGATAAAGATGGGCTAGCAAACATTTCCTCTAAAACATTTCCTAAAATCTTAAACGTTAATCCAGAATGAATCTATATAGATAAATATTTTATCTACTACGATGAAATATACGATGAAATGAAAATGACTAACTATTTTGGTCCAGACTTTTTAAGCTTTTTCTTCTATTTAATAAGAAAACATGAAAATAAACAAATAGATTTTAAAATTAAACTAAATTTTAATAAAATTATTAGCTTGCAAAACTATAAATGTATAAGTCTATTCGGTGGAACTTACTTCTGACCAGAGTATTCAGAAAGAAACTTTTTCACTAAATCAAACCAGACCATTTTAACAAGAAAACAAAGACTTAACTTTGGTTTTATGGAACACTTTGGTAATGATATTACCTATACAGACTTCTATCTAGACCAAAGAAATAGTTCATTTATGATTGAAGAAATATGAGAGAATAAATATAATACAGATTATTTTATTAATCGTTTATCTCATTCAGAAATGGATATTAAAAAGCAAATCATTAAACATTTTGATTGATCACTTCTTTTCTACGAAAATGATAATATCAAAAAAAGAAAAGATTCAAAATTATCTGATAATCCAAAGCTCTCGCTGAAAAAAATAAAAGTATTTAGAATTGATTGAGAATTAGAAATGCAAGATTATATTTTTATAAACCTAGTATTCTTCAGTGATAATGAAATGGTATTAGAATACTTCGACAAAAAATGTTACGATAGTATTTATGCTCATATTTTAGATTACGAATGATGAACAGATTATTAGATAACTTAGATTAATGAAAACAATAATATACTATAGAAAATCAACTGATAGGGATGATAAACAGGCAAATAGCTTGGAACATCAACTGGAGAATTGTAGGAGAATTGCAAAGTCTCATGGTTTTGAAGTGATTAAGGAAATTGGAGAAAGTAGAAGTGCAAAGACGGAAGGAACAAGACCTTGATTTAATGAGTTGCTAAAAATATGTAAGACTGGGAAGATTGATTATATAGTTATAGACGAAGCAAAAAGACTTTCAAGAAACAATCTTGATAGTGCGAGAATAATAGACTTGTTTGATAAGAAACTTATCAAGGGTATTTATAGTTCTTGAAGAGTATATTTAACAGAACATATTAATGATGTATTCCTCCTGCAATTAGACCTCTCTCTTTCAAAAATGGATAACGCTCATAGAAGCAAAGATGTAAAAGATAAGATGACTACTTGTATAAAAAATACTGGGAGATTCTTATGGAAAGCTCCATTCTGATATAAAAATATTACTATTAAAAAATGACATAAAGAAATAGTCATCAACAAAAAAGAAGCTGAGATAGTAAAAAGAATTTTTGAACTCAGAGCAGAAAATAAAGCATTCTCAAATATAGCAGAACATTTACAAGTAGAGTTTTGAGATAATCTTTGACTCAAGCTTAATGCTGGAAGAATACACAAACTCGTAACGAGAAAATTCTACTATTGAGTATTTGATTATGAATGACAAGAAATTCAATGAAGTCATAAACCTATCATCACAAAAGAATTATATGATACATGTAACAACTCTTGAGTATGAGTATATACACATAAAATGACTACTGAGAAGGTTGAAAGAACTCATAGGATGTATTACCTCAAATGACTTATAAAAGACGAATCAGGGATAAAATTAACTACTTTTAGGAAGAAATGATTTACTTACTATGGAAGTCAGTCAAGAAGTCCTGAGAAAGTAAATATAAATGAGAATATTATCTTTGAAAAAATAGGTCAAATCTTAAAAGATGCCGAACCAAAAAACAAAATCATCAAGAGAATAGATAAAGACATAATCATGGACTTGTTAAAACAAGAGGAATCGAGTGGAAATAATGTTTTAGCAAGTATAGATAACAAGATTAAAGCGTTACAAGAAAAACAAGAAAAACTCCTAGATATGAAACTTGAAGATATTATCACAAAAGAAGTATATCTAGAGAAATATAATAAGTTTGAATCAGAAATCCATGACTTAAAAGAAGAGAAAAAGAATTCAAAAGATACTGATTTTGAGAAGAAGACCCAAATACTGTTAGAACTAGCTGGAAGCCTTTATGAAAGCTATAATAGCTGAAACCTAGAGAGAAAAACAGAAATGACGAAAAAACTAATGTTAGAACTAATTATAAACAACAAAAAAGAGCTCCAGACAAGGAATAGTCCCCTATTTAAAAGCTCTAAAATGTTAAATATTTCTTTTGGTATTCCCACGGAGAATTGAACTCCGGTCTCAGCCTTGAGAAGGCCGCATCC
>JAHDGX010000058.1:0-1447 GCA_020631575.1 Candidatus Altimarinota bacterium
CAACCCTCTGCTTGGAAGGCAGATGCTCTAGCCAATTGAGCTACACCCGCATCTATTTAAAGCTTGGGTATTGTATAAAATTTTTATGGAGTGTCAAAATTTTTTTCTGCCTTTATTTGAGATTAATACTTCCACTTTGTATAAGCTCTCCATCAACACGGAATATCACATTTTCAGGACTATTTACTATCTCTATATTTTTTGTATTTACTTTTACATCTACATAGTGAACTTTTTCTAGGATCTGTTTCTCATCAAGCTTATATTTTTCTATAGCATAGAGATATCAGAGAAAAAATGAGAGCATAATGCATGTCACTCCCAGATAGAGTCATGGTTTATGAACGAGATTGTTTTTCATATGCGCTGAGCGTATTAGATAAGAGCATTGCTACTGTCATGGGTCATACTCAACCAGGAACGGGAGTGATATTATGTCAGTGCGAAATGATAGAGTCATACTCAGCATCACCACAAACTTTCCCATTTATCACAGAGAATCATACATCGATAACGCTCGTATGCTTACCAAGCATATCATGCGTCAGTAAATAAGCTTTTCCTGTTGCAACGATGACTACATCTGCCATTTTGGTAAAGAGCGAGAGATCAGGAGTCTTTGAATTACAACTTGTAACCGTAGCTCACTGAGATATACAGAGCTGAATGAGGGGTTTTCCTACAATATTACTCTTTCAGATAATTACGACGTGTTTCCCAGGGAGGGGAACATCATACTCATGCATGAGCTTCATAACCCCAGCAGGAGTACATGGAGTGAATCAACTCGGGTCTGCTAGCATGACTTTACCCTGATTCTCAGGATGAAATCAGTCTACATCTTTTATGGGGCTGATATGTTTTATAACCTCCGATTCATCAATGTGCTCTGGAAGAGGGAGTTGTACGATATATCATGTAATTATATCATCGTTATTGAGCTTTTCGAGTTCTTGTATGAGCTCGTTTTGAGAGATATTTTTTTCAAATTGAAAAAGGGAGAATCACATACCAATCTTTTTGCATTCTCTTCTTTTTTGTCTGATGTATCTCATACTTGGAGAGTCTTCTCCTCATACTAAAACTGCTCCTAGAGTAATCTCATCAGGAATCTGTTTTATAGAATGTGATAGCTGATCATATATGGATGCAGCAAGCTTTTTTCCATCTAGCATCATAGAGCAGAGAGGTTATGGAGAAGATATTTTTCTCCGAGGTACAGATGAAAGAAGCTTAGCCGGTAATAGCGGTATTGCAAATTTTTCCCTCGGATATATACTGACCATATAATATTTTCTAGATTTTTGATAGTGGGAAGAAAGTTATATGCACTGCTTATCTTGATAGGAGCTATTTGAGCTCTTGTTTTGGCATATTTATACTTCTTTGTGTACTACACATCGGTACTTACCATCGATACAAATGTAGAGAATTACGAAGTAGAGCT
>JAHDGX010000058.1:1547-3406 GCA_020631575.1 Candidatus Altimarinota bacterium
ACTACACATCGGTACTTACCATCGATACAAATGTAGAGAATTACGAAGTAGAGCTTTTTTCTAGTTCTACGGCTCAAAAATGGATTCATAGCTGTGAGGAAAAGATATGTGTTATTCCATGAGTTTCACCATTTACATATAACATATCTATCATTAAAGCTGACTATGAGACGCAGCGTATGAGTCTTACTGTAAAAGCGCGATCCAAAGAATCACTTGTGGTTAATTTAGAAAAGAAGGTTCGCTTTGATGTAGTAGAGAAACAGGATGTCCAAGAAACAAAACAAGAAAAAATTCAAAGAATAAAAAACGAAAAGCTGTATCATAAAGTGGTATCTTTGGATAACGCAGATGTAGTAAGATTTGTTAAAGTAGATGATGAGCTACAGATGCAATATGTGCAGGCTGGAGAAGCAAAAAACATCACAAAACTTCCACTAGTGAAGCAGGAAGTCATTAGGGTGAGTTCTATATCGGGAAGTGACGATGTGTTTCTTGCGCTTTGAAGCGATAACTACATATACCAAAAGAATAAACAATCTCTACATAAACTCCCTTATAGTATAGATATTCGTTATATAAAAAGCGCTCTAAATCGTTGAAATTATCTTGTTGTGACAAACAATGGGACATTTTTATATGACAGTATTGCTGAAACCTCAGAATTCCAGTATTTATTTCATGATTTTGTATACTCATGAGAATATATTATTGGGATTATACTTGAAAGTGAGGAGCAAAAGAAGAAGAACTTTTCTCTTACAAAACCAGGAAACCTGATTATTAGATATTCCCAGAGTGATAAAACTCGCGAAGTTCTCTATAGTACAAAACAGTCACTTGATAAGATTACCTGGCAGGGAGATAAAATAATTTTTGGCTCACAAGGAACGGATTATGAGCTTGTAAATTTTAAATAAAATAAAGCCTCCATATATAGAGGCTTTATTTTTGTATTATTTAGAACGGTAGATCTTCAACAGAGATTTCTTCTTCTTGTTTTGGAGCTGATTTTTTTATTGCTGGAGTCTCATTTGCAGGACTCATATCTACAGGAGATGAGCTTGGCATTCATTCACTGTTTCCATTCCCATCAAGCATGATCATATTTTCTCCTACGATTTCTGTTCTATATCTTTTTGATCCATCTTGGGCTTCCCATGATCTGGTTTGAAGTCTTCCTTCGATATAACACTTTCTTCCTTTTGCGAGATACTGGCTTGCAATCTCAGCGAGTTTTGCCCAGAGAACGACATTGTGAAATTCCGCTTGTTCTTGTTTGTTTCCTTGTCAATCAGTCCAGTTTCTATTTGTTGCAATAGAGAGGGTGGTAACTGATTGCCCATTTGGTGTTTGCCTGAGTTCAATATCCTGAGTAATTCGACCAATAATCTGTACTTTATTTAAGTCCATATGTGTGTAATAAGCTAGTAAAAATGTATGTTTATCTCAAAAATACTATCAAAGTATATACACTTTATACTCATTTGCAAATTATTCGCTTGTTTTTTCATATTTTTTCTCTATATTTAAACTCAGAAATAACCTAAAATATATGATTTCATCATCTAAAAAAGACGAGACTACTCCAAGTAGGGTAGTGACTCCAGAAGAAAAATCTGGAGATACTTTTCAGTCTCAAAATGCTTTCAGACCAAAAACACTCGAAAATTATATTGGTCAGAGCAATATTAAAAAGCATCTCATGGTTTCCATTTCATCAGCAAAGATACGTGAGGAGCCTCTTGAACACATATTGTTTTACGGCCCTCCAGGCCTCGGAAAAACAACTCTTTCAAATATTTTAGCTCTTGAAATGTGATCAAACCTGAGAACAACTTCTGGTCCTGCAATAGAGA
>JAHDGX010000058.1:3506-5253 GCA_020631575.1 Candidatus Altimarinota bacterium
TTAGCTCTTGAAATGTGATCAAACCTGAGAACAACTTCTGGTCCTGCAATAGAGAAGCAATCAGACCTTGTGAGTATACTTTCAAACCTAGAACAGGGAGATATTCTTTTTATTGATGAGATTCACAGGCTTAGGCCCCAGGTAGAAGAGATACTCTATACGGCAATGGAGGATTTCCAGATAGATATTATGGTTGGTTCTGGAACAGGAGCCCAGAGCGTGAAACTCCCAGTAAAACCATTTACTCTCGTAGGTGCTACAACCAGACTTTCAGCACTGAGCTCTCCACTGCGAGATAGATTTTGAAATGTACTCAAACTCGATTTTTATGAAATATCTGATATATCAAGTATTCTAGCAAATAACTGTGACATGCTATGATTTGATCTCTCCCCAGAGATATTAGAAACGGTTGCAGGAAAGTCGAGAGGAACACCACGTATAGCAAATAGGCTTCTAAAAATTCTCAGAGATTATCATACTATAGGGAAGGATATTTGAGATATTGCTATTCTCAGAGAAATATTTTTGGATATCTGAATCGATGAAAAGTGACTTGATTATCTTGATAGGAAATATCTAGAAAGTATCTGGAAGAGTTTTAAATGAGGTCCAGTAGGACTTGGGACACTCAGCTCAACACTCTGAGAAGAGGAAGCAACACTCGAAGATGTAGTTGAGCCATATCTCTTACAAATAGGATTTATCGAGCGAACCCCACGAGGACGAAAGATCACAGGAAGAGCGATTACCCATTTGGAAAAATAATATGGAATTAAAAGAGTTAGATAAAGCCGTATATCTCGGATGATATATGAAACGAACATATTGGTATTATAGCTTTTTGAGCTTTTTCACATTTGCATGACTCATAGCCTCTATTCTTGTATTTATATTTGTGAATTCTCTTTGGATACAAGCACTTACAATTATTGCATTCACATTCTTTAGAATGCAGGTGTGATTTTTGGCACACGATTTTTCTCATAATCAAGTATTTAAAAGTAAGACTCGAAACAAAGTCTTTGGATACTTTTTATGGGGACTCATATCAGGAGTTTCTCAGGATTATTGGACGGATAAACATAATAAACATCATGACACTACGAACCAAAGCGAAGGAGATCCAGATTTAGATATACCTTTTCTTTTATCTCCGAACCATAACCATATAAAAAATAAGCTTTTACGCAGGTGTATTGTACCATACCAGCATATTTTATTTTTTCTTTCTCTTCCTTTCATATATCTTCTTGTAGTGTATGAATCATATAAACATATCATACGCGAGAAAAAAGCTACAAGTTATATGGAAATGGTACTCATGAGTGTAAACATCATAGCTATTGTGACTTTGTTAGTTTCCGTTCAAGGACTGTTGATTGGTCTTATTTTTCTTGGAGTACATTTTTTACTGGCTGGCCTCTATATGTCACTTAGTTTTGCTCCAAATCACTTATGAAAAGAGGTCTTTCACAAAGATACTGAATACGAAAGAGTATTTCAAATTCGATCATCTAGAAATTTAAAACCATCATTCCTCGGTACTTTTATATTTGGGAGTTTAGATTACCAAATTGAACACCACCTCTATCCAACCATGCCACGTAAGAACTATAAAAAAGTTGGCCCTATGGTAAAACAGTACTGTGAAAAACATTGAATCGAGTACTCACAAACAAGCTTCATTTGAGCTATGAAGGAAATATATTCAGCACTGAAGAAAAATTCTAAAGCATAATGAAAA
>JAHDGX010000059.1:0-1358 GCA_020631575.1 Candidatus Altimarinota bacterium
CCTTGTCTTGCTTTGTTATACTGCAGTGTCAGCATATCTGCAATTTTCTTTGAGTTGTCTTTTGCAGCTTTCATGGCTACCATTCTAGCAGAATGCTCTGACGCTTTTGCCTCGAGTATAATATCGTAAAACATCATATCGAGAATCATAGGGATTACGTCCATAGCAATTGCTTCCATTGACGGCTCTATGATATAATCTGTTACATCGTGAGCTATTTCTTTCAGAGCCTCTGGATCATCTACAATATCCTCAAGATATTTTTTTACAGCAGCATCATCAATAGGAAGAAGCTCTCTTGCTACTGGTACTTGTTTTATAGAGTTTACATAATAATTATAGAAAACCACTACTTTCCCATACTCACCTGTAAGATATTTATCATATACTTCTCGGGTCACCGATTTCACAAATCTAGGATCAATATTGTCTGTAAACTCGGGAGAAAAATCTGCTAGAAGCGTATTTCCTGTTCTTGCAACAAAAGCTGCTGCTTTCTTCCCAAGGGTTACATACTCTACATCTTCATCAGGATTTTCATTTACATATTCGTTTACTTTTTTGAGTACATTTACATTATACCCTCCACAAAGACCTTTGTTGGAAGTAATAACAATAGCAAGAGTTTTCTTACTTTCAAATTTTCTAAAATACGCAAAGTCACTCAAAAATTCCTCTATTCTTGAGAAAACTTTCAGCATCTCAAGAACGAAGTCTTTCTTTGCAAGTGCTAAATCCTGAGCCTTTTTCATCTTTACCGTTGAAATAAGCTCCATAGCCTTTGTGATTTTTGAAGTGTTTTTAATACTCCCTATTTTACGTTGTATCTCTTTTGCGTTTGACATGTTTAGAGCGAGATTTTATTTATTAAGTTCTACTACTTTTTCAATAACTTTTATAAGTTTCTTTTCTGTATCTTCTGAGATATTTTTCTCTGTAGTAATAGCTTCTACTACTGATTTTTCTTCATCAAGCGCTGCGTAGAGATCGGCTTCAAACTTGAGGACATTTTCTACAGCAACTGCGTCAAGATATCCTTTCCCCCCTGCGTAGAGCGCTGCTACTTGTTTTGGTACTGGAACAGGAGCATTGAGCCCTTGTTTTAAGAGTTCCATCATTCTCGCACCTCTATCAAGTTGGTTTCTTGTAGCCTCATCGAGATCTGATGCAAATTGTGAAAATGCTGCAAGTTCTCTGTACTGAGCAAGGTCAAGTTTGAGAGTTCCTGAGTTTTTCTTCATGGCTTTCATTTGAGCAGATCAACCTACACGTGAAACTGAAAGCCCTACTGATATAGCTGGTTTTTGACCAGAGTTAAAGAGGTTTGAATCAAGGAAGATTTGCCCATCAGTAATCGA
>JAHDGX010000059.1:1458-5089 GCA_020631575.1 Candidatus Altimarinota bacterium
GCAAGGTATTGCATCGCTGCTGGCTCAGAAGAACCTGCAGATACTACAATAGTATAATCCATAGCCCCTCTTTTTCTGAGCTCTTCTACGATCCTTGATACCTTTCCTTCTTTTTGACCAACAGCAACATAGACGCAGGTAACTCCTTGTCCTTTTTGATTGAGTATCGCGTCAATAGCAACTTGAGTTTTCCCAACTTGCCTATCACCGATAATAAGCTCTCTTTGTCCTCGTCCGATCGGCACAAGAGCATCTACTGCTTTAATACCTGTTTCCATTGGTTCATGAACTGATTTACGAGCCATTACTCATTCTGCCTGTCTTTCAACTGGATAGAATTCTTTTGATTTGATTTCTCCAAGACCATCAATAGGTCTTCCAAGAGCATCAACCACTCTTCCAACTACTTCAGGACCGACTGGTACTTCAAGCGTATTTCCTGTTGATTTAACTTTTTCCCCTTCTGAGATTCATTTGAATCCAGAAAGCACAACAACACCTACATAGTGATCTTCAAGATTGAGAGCAACTCATACAGCCCCTGAGTCAAACTCAAGAACTTCGTTATATGAACATCCTCTCAGTCCTGATACTTTTGCTACCCCATCTCAGAGATAAAACACTTCTCCGACATTTTCAATATCAGGAGAGAGATCAGCACTATCAATCTTTGTTTCGATTTCAGATATTATTGACTGTAATACATCGTGTGACATATATTCATGTATTTAAATTATAAATTTTTGTAATTATTTTCCTCACACAGGACAAACTTCCTCAAGTATATAAGCAAGATAGTCGTGCGTAAGGAAAATACGCTTTTACTTTTTATTTTTGCATGATATCCTCAACTTTTTTAAAGCTGAGATCTACCATATTATCATCGCAGTATACTTTCATTCCTCACTTAAGTAAGTCACTTGAAAGAAATTCTACAGATGATTTATCTGCGTCCACTCCGAAAGATTTCTTAAATACTCATTGAGCCTGAGTCCAAGCCGCAGATTCTCAAAGAGCTGGAAAATACTCTACTCTGAGAGTTTGCTCTCCTGAAAGAGTTTTCATAAATAGATTTCTTCCTCTCTTTCATAACTTCTTCGACATATCAGAATACTGACGTAGCGAATGGAGAAGAGATTTTGCACTCTTAAGATCAATATTTTCTAGTTGTTTCATATCTGTGTAATTATGAGAGAGAATCTATATTTTTCTCCATGAAATCTTTTGAAGCTTTTTCATCTTTAAAGAGCTTTTCATTGAGCTTGAGAGCTGTTTTTAGAATATGATCTTTTGCTCCTGAAAGCATAGAAGTTCTTTCGTTATCAATTTGCTTTTGAGCAACTTCAAGAGTCTTTTTTGCCTCTGATTCTGCATCAGAGATGATTTTTTCTTTTTTTGAATTCGCAAGAGATTCTGCTTGCTCGATAACAGTGTTTCCTGTAGCTCTCGCTTTTTCAAGAATTTCATCACCTTCTCTCTTTTTTTCTTCGAGAATAGCTTCAGCGTTATTGTAATCAGCTTTTACCTTTTCTTGTTTTTCTTCCCATTCATCGAGGTATGCAAGATATGGTCTGAATATAAATTTATTTAATACCCATAAAACTACGAGCAATATAATAAATTGTATTACAAAGGTTTCAAGTGTTACAAACTGAAGATTTGTAAGTCATTCTCATCCAGCACTATTTGCCATAAATATTTTTAGTTACTATAAAAAGTAATTGAATTACATTACGAATCCAATAATAAGTGCGATTACAAGTGCGTAGATCGCGATTGCTTCTGCAAAGGCAATAGCAAGAATTGCAAGTGATTGAATTTTTCCTGATGCTTCAGGGTTTCTTCCAAGAGCCTCAAGTGCTCCTTTACCAATAAGACCAACACCGATACCAGGACCAAATGCTCCAAGACCAATAGCAAGTGCCATTGCAAGAGTTTTAGCTGCTTCTGCTTCCATAAATAAACAATTAATAAATAATAAATAAAGTTACTATCAGTAATTTAACCTGATAGCTCAACATATAAACTTTATATACTGAGCCATCACTTCAAATTTCTAGTGATGTTCTGAGGCTCCTTTAAAGTACGCTATCATAAGATACATAAATACTATAGCTTGTATAAGCGCTACGAATACTTCAAAGAACCAAAGTGGTATAACTGCAAGTCTTCCTATCTCAAAGAGTCCTCCTGTAGCTGACGCTAACAGCGCAGATACTACTCAGATAAGAATAATCCCTGCAAATATATTCCCAAACAGACGAAGAGAGAGAGATGCCGTAGTTGCAAACACTCCAATCGCATGAAGCCAACCTACAAATACTCCGATACATTTTTCAAGAAAATTTCCTCCTCTAAAGTCAAAGAGATATGATTTCAGTGTTCCTCCTGCCCCCTGAGCTCCAATTTGAACTTTAAGCATATATACTACCGTAACGAGTGAAAGTACGAGAGTCGTGTTAAGGTCACTATGAATTGGTCTCATGTAGTAAAGAAGCTCTGGAAGTATAGACATACCAAACCAGTCTACTACCAAACCAAAAAGATTCCCAAAAAGTATGATGAAAAACATACCTACTATAAGTGGATAATATTTTCTCGCTTTTTTCTTATCTCCGTCAAAAGCATCTCTGAGTTGATCATCAAAAAACTTTGTGAAAGTAAGAAAGAAAAGTTTGAGTCTACTTTTTTTATTATTTTTTAGGAGATATTTTGCGTACATTCCGATAAGAAACACAACAAGTCAAAATATAACTATTGTAATTGTGATATTAGTAATAGGTCCATACACATATTCCCCTTGTATAAGTGGTATATGAAGTCCTTCGAGTCATCCGTTACTTGCTGCCATTTGCGTTTTTATTGTATGTTTGTAATTCTTGCATTATACCTCAAGCCTTGAGATACATAATCACCCCAAAGACTGGAAGTGAGATTATTACAGAGATGAGTAAAAATTTTCATTCTCAGTAAAAAATCGCGTCGAGTATAAGTCAAATCCCTACAAAAGCAAGTAAATTTCACAACATTATAATCGTAATTTTAAAAAGAGCTTTTTGCATAAAAAAGGAGTAAGAATTAACTTACTCCTGAGTATATACAAATGAAAGCTGAGGTAAAGAATTACTTCATCTTCGCAAGTTCTGCTTCAAGAAATTCCTTATTAGTTTTTCCTGGGCCAAACATCTTTTCATTGAGTCGTAGAGAGACATCGACGATATGTTCTTTTACATGTGAAAGCATAGAGAGTCGTTCTTTTTCAAGCTCTCTTTTCCCTCACTCAAGTATCGCAAGAGCTTGAGCCTTTGCTTTATTTTTTATTGCAGTAGCTTTTTCTCTTGCAATAATCTCAGATTCTTTCATGAGAGTCGCTGTTGTTTGTCTCGCGTTTGAAATCATATCTGCCTCTTTTTTCTGTGCGAGCTTCATTTTTTCTTCATATTGCTCTTCTGCAGCTGAAAGCTTTTCAAGCTGAGCTTGTCTCTCTATCATTTTTGCGTTCAGCTTATCTGCAACAAAAGTCTTGAATATATAGTAAAGTATTCAAAAGTTTACAAGTTGAGCGAGGAGTATGAAGATATCTATTTGTAGCATGCTATCCGTTTAGAAGTTTAAAGGCAATCACAAGACC
>JAHDGX010000060.1 GCA_020631575.1 Candidatus Altimarinota bacterium
TAGCATACTCAATGAGCCTCGTGTCATCAATCGAGTTATCAGGGATATACAATACTCATCATCTCGAGTGAAGTGTAATAACTGTAGAGAATGAAAAACGCTCCAAGATTCTCGTCATAACTCTTGTTTCAGCCTCTGAGTTACAAGTCTTTCTTCCTGTTATCATGGGTTTTCAAAACTTATCTATTTCTGCAATTCGAAAATTATTTGTACAAAAGTTTCTATTTAAGTCGACCCCATTACTATTGTCTCTTCCGTGAATATAATATGTCAGGTCCTCTCATCTACGAAAATATTCCTGTAAGCCATCAGGATTGAGAGTCGGTATGATAAACCATCACGAATGATTCGTATTTTCCAGTTCATCAATCAATATACGCGCAGTTTCGTAGGTTCCATACTCATATGCTCAGTGAATATTTGCAACTATTAAATGATATCAATTATCTGGAACTCATTTAAAATATCCATATATACCCCTTCACTGTTCAGATTTTCATAAGTGTATTTTTTGTAACTGTGTTTCTAGCTGGAATTTATATATCTCCTTTCATATAGACATTATCTGAGATAGGTGGGCATATAGCTCTTCTCCGTTTTTTTCGTATTTTTTCTCACTGAAAGAAAGAAGTGCCTGATATATCTCATACTTTTTTAGTATAGAATCATATCATTTGTCTTCCAGTCTTTTTTCAACTGCCTGATACATTTGATCATAGGTGAGAAGAATTCATGAAACTTCTATTTTTTTTACTTCTCCAAATCATGCTGGAGTGAAGAAAGAGATCATGAGCCCAAACAACAATATTCTTAGTATTTTTTTCATACCCTTGAGTATAGAAATATTTCAAAAAAATAAAGAAAAATATTAGTCTCATAGGTTTTGTCACTCAACTAAAGTGATTCTTGAATGGAGGCTCATATCACTTTCTTGTAACAGTTTAAATTCTCTTTCCAAATCCAAAATTCTAAAAAACACGTATGACCGTAATTTTTCTGTATAAACACGGTGTTCTTTAGGATCTTCAAGAACCGCTGCCCAATCAATTCTCTCTTTTGCAGCAAAGGCTCTTAATATATATTTTCATAGTTCTATATCATCTGGGTCCGTAATCTCATCCATATAAAAGAACTCTTGGAATCTTCTATATTTTTGAATCCTTGATAATACTTTTCGTCTACTATCTTTATTCTCAAAATCAGATCTCATCACATTTCATTCTCTATCAATCTCGTGTATACCTGTTTGATAGGAATATACCCTATATCATAGTGATGTTTCTTCTAATGTGTATAATACTTCTCCTCTATCATTAGAATATATACCTGTATCTACTGTTTTTTTTATCGCTTCTTCTGCGCAGTATCTTCCCCCATCCAAGTATTCTTCTTCTTGCATAGAAACCGGGACTAATCATTGATCCCAAGACAATATCTCTTGTGTACGTCTCGCGTTATCTCACCTGAGACAATCAAGTGTGTACAAAAATATAGCTCGCTGCTCTCTTCCCATACTTTCTGGAACACAAGAAAAATTCTCTTCACGGCAGTGTAAAAGAAACCCAGCAAACAGATTTGTATCTCAAAAAATACTTTCCATCACTACATCTTCTCTCGGGATATCTGTATCTGGAAAGCAATCATGATAAAAATCATTGAGAGCTCACGTAAATGATTCTTGAGAAAATATATCCCTAATCGGAGTATTTACAACTGCTTCGGGAGGCATTTGACTAAAATAATTAATATATTTTAAATACTATATATTTTTTTATCTTAAAGTCAAAGAAGGGTCTAAAAGCATAAGATATTGACATATGCTCTCGAATTCATATACTTCAATATTGTTATATCACCCTAAACATATTATATGCAATATAACAGTATGATTATTACGAAAACGATAAAACTTTTTTCACATATGAAAATAGCGTCTTTGTAGTAAGTTTTTCACAAATAACTCCTCAAGCTGTTTTCACAAGAAAGCAGCTTTTTTTATACCAAATATATACCTTATGCAACACTCTCCTGAACTACACATGACTGGAATCACACAGTTTCTCTCCTGATCCTCAAGCCTCGCAATAGCAAACAAGCTTGGTGGAGATAATATGAGTCTTGCAAATGAAAATATGAGGGTAGCAGAAATACTCTGAGAAGAGTGAATAACGCAAAATTTCTCAGTTTCAGCATTTCGTAGTAGTAAGTTAGAGTTCAATACTACCTCTAAACTCATAGCTGCTGGTGAATCTCAAAATCAGCAAACAATACTCGAAACTCTACAAGAAATATCGGATTTTCATACTGAACTTTTAGAGGATATTCTCAGTTCATGTGATTCTAAAATCAGAAAACAGCTTATCACATATGCGAAAGATCTGTTTGCTCAATATAGATCAGATAGCATGGAATCAGATCTTCAGGCATGTCAGGAGAGCTCTGACTATATTCTCTGAGTATGAGAGAGAGCATATTCTCTCCTCTCTATTTGAGAAGTTATTGCAGCAAAAGTATTTACTGAGTTTCTCAGGCTTCACTGAATCCCTGCAGTATATGTTGATACTCCTAGCTTAAAACATATTCACCCTGATGACCTGTCATCAAGCGTATGAGCATATCTTCAGTGAGAGTTTGAGAAAATATACTCATGAGACTCTCAAGCTATCCCAATTATCCCAGGATATATCTGAGGCATAGAGTGATGAATCCTAAATACCCTTGATAGAGGATATACCGATTATACTGGTGAGAGAGCTGCTGTAAGTTTGCATGAGTCATGAGACTATGATGAAGTACTATTTTACATACAAAAGATGTATGGATTTAAATCTACAGATCCAAGGAAACTTGATAATCCATGAAGCGCAAAATCAGTAAATAAGCTCAGTTACGCTCTGGCAAAAAGAGCAATAGATCATAACTGAGCAAATGCCTGACTTATAAATGCTCACGCTCTATCAACCGATATTATACGTAGAAAAATCCAAATGCTTGTTTGAAACCCTACAGATCATAGTGATGTCGCGCTTATTGATCAGCATGGAAATCCCTTCTCTACTGGAGTAGAGCTAGTATTATGAAGACCCTATAACTCAGAGTATGATGACACAACCTATAACAGAGTCAATCGCTCTTCCCTGGACCATCGAATAGTATACCTTATGTGAGACAACCTGCAGTGAATGTGAGATATTTATGCAAGATCTATGGCAGCGCTCAAGGCTGTAAATATACTTGATATAGCCTGAGAAAGTAAACTTCAAGATCCAAAAGAGATGTCCTTTGTCTTTAAAACTCAGGAAGAAGCAAGAAGAGCTCAGGGAGTTTTACATGAGGAGTTTATTGAAGAGTAAATATTGTAATAACCTATTTTTAGTATATAAATATGTTTATGAAGAACGATATGCTCAAAAGATGACTTATGTCACATAAGCATATGCGTGAATTGATGAAGGACGTGCTAATCTGCGTTAAGCCTAGAGGAGCTGAGACGAAGCTATGATCCTAGGATTTCCGATGGGGCAACCCGGTAGACACGATTCTTGTCATTGACATGTATTCGTGAAACTATCATTGTCTCCTTGCTCTTTGATGCAGGAGAGAACTACTCGATACTTCATATCAACTTTGCTTTGCCCTTCGCGGGTAAAGCTTTTTTTAACTTATATGTTTTTTAAGGAATATATCTATTTCTCTGAAAATCTCATTAATCTCGTTTGTAAATTGATTATCTTTTTTATTATAGTCATAAAGTATATCTTCACTATAAACATCTTTATATGATTTATCGATAAAGCTATCTAAATACCATCATACATGTGAATAAAGCTTATGCTGTTGATCAAATAATTTTTGAAAAATACTGACTATATCTTCTCACCAAATTGCTTCAGCATCAAGTAAGTAATCACTTATTTTAGAACGAGCATCATCAAGTTTTTTAGTTCTACTCAAATAAGCTCATTGCATTTCATAAAATTCTTTATTATATTTGCCCTCTTTTGGAGTTTCTCAAAACTCATGCACTCATACAAAAGGTACTCTAACTCATTTTAGCTTATCTCTAAAGTTATATGTAGACTTTAAAAGTCATTTTGCAACTATATATTCATTTTTTCACTGAAGCTGATTTTTCCATGTTGATAGTCATTTAGCTGCAATAAAAACTCAAATTCACATTAAAATAAACTGACCAATATTTAGTAATTCCACCAAAGTTAACATGCTATATTTCTAAAAATAAAAAAATAAAAGCCCCAGAATTCTGGAGCTCTTTTTATTAATTACCCTTCACAACCTACACAACTAATCTTTCTACTGAGCTCTTGCGCAGCTGATTTGGAGTGTTGGTAGTAGAGAGTTTTGATTCCTTGTTTCCAGGCATCCATGTAGAGACCGTTGATGTCTTTTGCGGATGTATCTGGGTGAACCATGAGATTGAGTGATTGAGCTTGGTCGATAAACTTTTGTCTGTCGGCTGCTTGGTCGATGATCACGAATTGGTTGATTTCTGAGAATGTCTTGAAGACATCTTTTTCCATTTGAG
>JAHDGX010000061.1:0-1700 GCA_020631575.1 Candidatus Altimarinota bacterium
TAGCAAGCTGCCCTTTTGCGTCCATATGAGCTGCAAAGTCTTCACTTACTCATACTTCGACTATATTGTCTGCACTGATCTTTTCCTTTTGACACCTATAGTGATCTATAACCGTATTTTGAGCTATTCTGTAGAGCCATGATTTAAAATTTGCATTATCCTTTTCTCAGAAAAATTCGAGTGATTTCAAGACTTTAATCCATACCTGACTGCATATATCTTCAGCCAATTCTCTGTCTGAAGTTTTTCTATATATAAACGCAAAAATAAGATCTATGTATTTTTCATACAAGGCTTCAAACCCAGAGTAATCTCCAGATTGGTAGATTCATACATATTTTCTATCTTGCATACTCTATAACGAAATACTTCTTAATAAGTGACAATTATTTCATACATACTAATGATTTTTCCAGAAAAGCAGTAATTTTGCTTAATTGAGTATTGACTATTATTATTTTTTATTAGTATAATTAAAATACATTATTAAAATCAACAGATGACTAACTTACATCAAATGTTTCAAGTTGAAGAACCCATGTCACCCAAAGTAAGACAGGTATTAACTCTCTGCTCTGAAGTACTCAACATAATACCAAACCCGATTCTTAGACTACAATCGAAACGAATGTTAATACAAAGACTGCAAGAGTTGGGAGAAGAGCAACTGGATAAATTATTATGATTAAATAGAGGTATCACAATGAGGGATATTTCCATGCAATTTAAAGATGATGTAACAGCTGCATTAGCTAGTTAATTAATCCTTTCTCAACTAAAAACGCATCTATCTGAACATCCCTTCAGAAAAAGTCTCGGAATAATTCTGAGGCTTTTTTAGTGGTTCCAGCAGAAAGAATATCATCGAGGAATTTCTGAGAAACTTCTTTTGAAAATATATCTCCTGAATCTTTAAATGCTTTCCATACCTCTTTTTCTATAATCTCAGCCCACATATAACTATAATACCCTGCTGCGTATCCTCCATCAAATATATGCGTAAACGTCGTATGTGGAGAATATATATCTCACATCGGAAGTAGTGAATTCTTCGTATAATTATGAATTACTAGCTCATCAAGCTGTGACTCACTCACAGGAACCCCCTCACTGTGAAGCTTCATATCCATCATCGCATAAGTATTTTGAGTGAGGATCATTTGTCCATTTCAAAAGCTATCAAGTTTTTTCATTTTTTCATGCATATGATCAGGAACTTTCTCTCCAGTTTTATAGTGCCGAGCAAACCTATCCATTCATACTTTATCACGGCACCAGTTCTCAAGGAGCTGACTTGGAAGCTCTATAAAATCCCACTCTACATGAAAACCAGAAAGGTCTGAATGTTCGCTTTTTGAGAGCATCTCATGAGTCGCATGCCCAAACTCATGAAACATTGTTTCTACGTCTGATAGGGTCAAAAGTGTTACTCCATCTGCTCACTTTTGAAAATTACAGACATTAAGCACTATTTTTTGTTTTTCTCCAAATCGTTCTCGCATCATATTAGCCCAAGCTCCAGGTCTCTTGAGATCATTATAAAAATAATCTGTAAAGAAATATGATATAAACTCTCATTTTCTATATACCTCATATACTGCTACATCATGACTATAACTCAAAATATCTATCTTTTTCATCTCTATATCATAGAGTTCATGAATAATATCAAGCATACCAGCAAGAACATCTTCAAAACG
>JAHDGX010000061.1:1800-4476 GCA_020631575.1 Candidatus Altimarinota bacterium
TTCTAGGTCGATACCTCGACTCTCAAATCTATCTATGGATTTCTGTATTATTCTCTCTTGCTCTAGATCTAATTCTCATGACCCTATACAAATTTTAAGCATTTCATAATACCTCTGAGAGTAGGCAACTTCATTTCAGAAATCTATATATCGAGGCTCAAAATCTTCTATAATATTTCGAATCACATCATCGCTATGCACTCCTTGATAATGTTCTAGAATACCGAAAAAATAATCAAGCTTAGAGAAGTCTTCAAAAGTATCAAAACAGATATCACTATCAGGAGTTTCTAACTTATTTTCAAAATCTACTTTTTCTTTTTCTAATAGCTCATCTAATATCTTTACAGCCTCAGATAAGACCTCATCTGAATATAAAAATTGTAAATTTGGGAAATTTTTACTTTGTAACTCAGCTAAAACTCTATCTTGAATCGTCATAATTTGTGATTTATTCCTTCTAAAATATAATATCAGTATTCTAGAGAAGAATATTATATCTCAAAAAAATAATCATGGCTTATACCCTCAAAACTCAACTATCAGATGATAGTGTAGAAGTACTTATAGAATCGATAGAAGACTCTCAGAAAAAAGAAGACTCAAAAGTTCTATTAGAAATATTCACAAGGCTCTCATGAGAGCCAGCAAAAATGTGGTGAAAAAATATTGTGGGATTTTGAAACTATCACTACATCTACGCATCATGAAATAGTTGAGACTGGATGAGAACAGGTTTTTCTCCTCGCAAGACATGACTCTCGCTCTACATCATGCCGTGATATCAGTTTTGAAATATGCCAGAACTTATGTCGAAACTCTGAAAATATAAGCATTGAAAATCTTGCCTCAATATAAAAATACTCTCAGACATTGATCTGAAAGTATTAGAGGAGATAATTACTTTATGATTAAAAGATATGGCTAAAAGGTATCCTGAGTAATTACTTATGATACGAGCTCCCTCTTTCCATCTCACTACATCTATATATTTGCTCAAGTAAGAGAGTAAACGCGAGTGAATGAGGAAGAATCATTTTTCAGAGTGATAGCTCAAAATCTATGGATTTTTTGAATAAGGTATAATCTAGGCCATTCGCTCATCCTATAGCAAGAATAATCCTCTTTCCAGAGTTTTTCTGCGATTCAATAATATCTTTAAAATCCTCTGTTGAGATATTTTTCCCATTTGGGGAGAGAATAATTTTATATCATGATTCTTTCGCTAATTTCTCCTGAAGAATTTTAGATTCTGCAGTAATTATCTGCTCAGGAGTTCATTTCTTAATAGGCTTAATCTCTATGATATCTAACTGCTTTCAAAGTCTTTTTTTATACTCGCAGACAGCATCTGAAAAGTGCTTATGAGAGTCAGCAAATATATATATTTTTATCATAATTTTCTTGGTATTGATATTAGATTAAAAATAACTAGAATATTTCTGTTTACAATATAATTTTAAAACTATGGCTAAATTTGAAGTATATGTTGATAAAGCTGGTGAGCATAGATTTAGACTCAAAGCTGGAAATGGACAAATCATTCTTGCGAGTGAAGGATATTCATCAAAAGATGGGTGCATGAACGGAATTGAATCTGTAAAAGAAAACTCTCAGGATGATGGAAGATTTGAAAGAAAAGAAACAGCTACAGGCTGTAAATTTACTCTCAAGGCTAGAAACGGTCAAGCTATCGGTGAATCAGAAGTTTACACATCTGACGCTGCATGTGAAAACGGAATTGACTCAGTTATGAAAAATGCTCCAATCGCTGAAATAGTTGAAGTAGATTAATAAACTACCATATTAAAAAAAGTTCCCAATTGGGAACTTTTTTTAATATTCTCATAACACTCTTACGATATCTGTGACTCATTTCAATTCTTCAAGAGACTGTTTCATCCCTTCATCACTCATACTTCATTCTACTGTAATCCAGAATGCATATGAAAAATGCCCTGCTCATAGTGGTATACTTTCTATTTTTGTCATATTAATCGACCTCTTTGCAAATACTCCGAGGCAGGCATTGAGGCTTCATGGTGAATGATCTGTTTTTAAGAGAAAAGTAACTCTTCACTTTGGAAGAGCAAATTTTGTACTTGTAGCACTTTCAGGAACAATGATGAGAAACTTGGTAGTATTTCCCTTTTGATCTTGTATATTTCTCTCAAGTATATTGAGGTTATACAGTTCAGCTGCAAGCTCTGAAGCAACTGCTGCTACTCCTTGTTTTTCATGATCTCGTATCATCTTGGCAGCTCAAGCTGTATCAAAAAATACTTTTGGATGTATACTCTTATTTTTTAGATATTTCTGAACTTGGCTGAGAGCCTGATGATGTGAATATGCGACTCATACATCTTCTATACTCTCCTCAAGAGATAAGAGACAATGCTCTACTTCAAAGTTGTATTCTCAGATTATTTTATGAGTGTAGGATAAGAAATTATACACATTGTTATGTATACTTCCTGCGTATGAATTTTCTATTGGGAGTACTCCAATATTTCAGAGAGATACCTCTTGCCAGACACTATCAAAATCGCTACACCCAATAATATCTCAGGTATCTGATGATATATGCTGCTGAATTTTGAGTGAAGCAAGATGACTATATGATCCTGGTTCTCATTGATAATAAATATTCATATTTTATGATAGGATTTCCCAACT
>JAHDGX010000008.1 GCA_020631575.1 Candidatus Altimarinota bacterium
TACTATATCTCAGTACAATTATGGCTTAGTAAAATCTAAGCATTTTTTATGTCAAAATTTCTAGAAGTTCGTGGAGCAAAGACTCATAATCTCAAAAATGTAAGTGTAAAAATACCCAAGAATACCTTAACCGTTATCACGGGTTTGTCTGGATCAGGAAAGTCTTCCCTCGCGTTTTCGACGATTTATTCTATTGGGCAACAAAAATACTTAGAGAGTCTTTCAAGCTACGCGAGAATGTTTGTATGAAATTCAAAAGACGAGGCTTTATATGATGAGATAACAGGACTCTCCCCTACAATTTCTATTGATCAAAAGACAACTAATAGAAATCCTCGAAGTACTGTTGGAACAATCACAGAAATATATGATTACTATAAATTACTATATTTAAATATAGGTGATAGAAAGTGTGTCAGCTGTGGAGATCCAATCAAAAAAGATTCTATCAAGGATGTAGTGAACTATGTAGAATCTCTTGGAGAAGGAAGTAAATATATGATAGTCTGTCCGTTTTTAGAGTGAAAAAAAGATCTGGATGTCGAAAAAATTAAGAAAGAAGTACTTGATGCTGGATTTATAAGATTTCTTTTAAATGGCATTGAGTATAATGTAAATACTGATTTTGATATACCAAATAAAGACATAAAAATAGAGATTGTTGTAGACAGGCTTGTAGTAAAGGACTTTTCATGAGAAGATAATACAGATATTAAAAGACTGAAAGATAGTGTTCTTGTTGCATACAAGCATGGTAATGGAAGGCTTGGAATAGTAGAAGCATCTGAGAAATGAACAAAACAAGACTTTTCGAATATTTTTGTATGTAGTAATTGTGGACATGTTCCTGAAAAACTCACTATATCCTCTTTTAGTTTCAACTCACATGCAGGAGCTTGTCCCGATTGTCATGGCCTATGAGAAAAGATGGTTTTTCTTGAAGAATCAATCGTAAATCCGAATCTGACTCTTGCAGAAGGAGCTATCCTTCCCCCATGATTTGGAAATTATTTCATAGCTCAACTCTGAGCTGTATCTGCAGCTCATAATCTTAGAATAGATGTTCCCTATGGTAAACTCTCAAGAGAAGAAAAGGATATAGCTCTCTATGGTACATGAAACCAGCAGTACTCTGTTTCATATGTAAATGAGTGAGGAAGAAAGAATACTTATAACTCAAAATTCGAATGAGCTATAACAACCCTTACACGTAGATATTATGATGGATGAGTAGAACATGGACACTATGACGACTATGTGACAAATATAGAGTGTCCTTCTTGTGATGGCTACAGACTATGAAAAGAGACCTTGAGTGTATACCTATCTGGACTTCATATTGGACAATTGTGATCAATGAATATATCTCAGTCACAAGAGTTTTTTGAAAAATTATCTCTCAGCTCAGAGCAAAGCAAAGTGGCTGGTAAGGTAATGAAAAATATAAAAGAAAGACTTGAGTTTTTAGAGGGGGTTTGACTCTCGTATATGACGCTTTCTCGTAAGGCAAATACACTTTCAGGATGAGAAGCCCAGAGGATTCGTCTTGCCACACAGATATGAGTAAAACTTGAAGGAATAATTTATATACTAGATGAGCCATCAATTGGCCTACATCCTCGTGACAATGATATGCTTATTGAAAACTTAAAAAAGCTTCGTGACGTTGGGAATACTCTTATAGTTGTAGAACACGATGAAGATATTATGAGGGAATCAGATCATATTATAGACATATGACCTTGAGCATGAATCCATGGAGGACGCATTATAGCTGAGGGGAGTTTTGATGAGATATGTAAAAATAAATCATCAGTTACATGACCATATCTCAGTTGAGATAAACAAGTAGTATTGGAGACAAATGAAAGAGACAAAAGTCTATTTCTTACTGTAGAATGAGCTTCTCATCACAATCTTAAAAATATAGATGTCCACTTTCCTATATGAAACCTAACTGTTGTGACAGGAGTTTCATGATCTTGAAAATCCTCTCTCGTAAATGACATACTCGCAAATCATCTCGCAAATACACTTAATAGAGCGAGTAAAACGGTATGAGAGCATAAGAAAATAACAGGAACGGAGCATTTTGACAAAGTACTCGTTATAGATCAATCTCCTATCTGAAAGACTCCTCGTTCAAATCCTGCAACGTACACAGGAGTATTTACGTTTATCAGAGAAGTGTTTGCTCAGAGTTATGATGCAAAGCTTCGATGATATGCTCCAGGAAGATTCTCTTTTAACACTCGAGATGGAAGATGTCCTGATTGTGACGGAGACGGTGTAAAAAAGATAGAAATGCATTTTCTCCCACCAGTATACACTACTTGTGAATCATGTGATGGAAAGAGGTTTAATCCTGAAACCTTGGAGATAAAGTTTAAGTGAAAAACCATAGCAGATGTTTTGTCTTTTACCGTTGAAGAAGCAAGGGATTTTTTCCATGCGCACCCGAGAATACTCAAGGTACTCGATGTTCTTGATAAAGTATGACTTTGATATATTGGTCTTGGACAATCATCGACAACACTCTCATGATGAGAAGCTCAAAGAATTAAACTTGCTACAGAGCTCTCAAAGAGATCAAGTTCAAAAACCATTTATATACTTGATGAACCAACGACAGGACTTCATTTCCAGGATATAGAGAAACTCTTACACATACTTCACTCTCTCGTAGATAAGGGGAATACTATAATAGTGATAGAACATAATATGAATATTATTCTCAATGCAGATCATATTATAGACATTGGGGCAGAGGGCTGAGACCAGTGATGAGATCTTGTGATAGCATGAGATATAGAGGAAGTGAAAAAATGTAAAAAGAGTTATACTGGACAAGCAATCATGAAGTATTTAGATAGCTTTAAAAAGAAATAATGGATATTCTGAGTAAAAATGTAGATATAACTCATCTTTCTAACTATCAAACACCAGCAAAAGCTCAGTGGTATTTTGAGCTTTCTTGAGAAGATGATATAGACAAACTCTCTGAAATAGTCTCTTGGTCTAAAGAAGAAAACATACCCATATTGTGGGTTTCTTGAGGGACAAACATGCTTTTTGCATTTGATGTGTATGAATGAATTGTCGTCAAGAATTCACTTGTATGATGGACATACGATGAAAACTCAAAGATTTTAGAGAGTTACTGAAGTGAAGGTATTTGGAGTATTGCAGAGAGCTTAGAGGAGGATTATTGACAAGACTTATGGCATAGATTTATTGGACTTCCTGGGAGTATTGCAGGAGCTATATATGGAAACGCAGGTTGTTTTGGTCTTGAAACAGAAAACAATTTTGTGAGTTGTAGAGTCTTAGGCCTAGAGTCTTGACAGGAAAGTATAATCCAAAAGAAAGATATGGACTTTAGTTATAGGAGCTCTGTACTGAAAGAAACAAAAAAACATTTTATTATATCGGCTATATTTGATCTTTCTGAGAAAATAGAAAAATACCATAGCGATGTGGACAATATTGATTTCCGTGAAAACAAACAACCTAAGTGAAATAGCTGTGGAAGTTTCTTTAAAAACCCCAGTAGAGAACAATCAGCTTGATTCTTAATAGAGCAGGTATGACTCAAGGGAAAAGAAATATGATGAGCAATGTTTTCAGATATTCACGCAAATTTTTTGATGAATACATGAGATGCTTCACATCAGGATATGCTACATCTCATAGAAATGGCTAAAAAGAGAGTAAAAGAAGAATTTAATATAGATCTTATAAATGAGGTGCAAATAATAACTAATACAAAAAATGATTAAGATTAATAACATTTCTGTTTTTTTAAAAGCAATACTTATTTTACTCGGAGTAATTTATGTTTGCTTTGATGTGTTTCATTATTTTTATCCTGGAAATTATTGTGCTCCTCTGAGCAGAAATGTTATAGAAAACAGTAAAGAAGATATAAAGTATTCTCGCAGATGTGTTATGACATGACTCTGTGAAATAGCAGAAGAAAAATCTATAGTAATAACTCAGTGATGAGAGAAGCAGAAGAATTTTATATGTATAAGAAAAATACCAGCATGAGTATGGAGATGGTAAGGCTACAGAAATTTATGAGTCAATCGTGAATTTGCTCAAGAAGGAGGGCAGAAAAGTATATTGAGAATGGAGAAGTTTTTGTAAATGGTGAACCGGCACAGATTTGACAGTCTATTAACCCAGAAATAGACACTGTGACCTTGGGGAAATGAGCTCAGTTGGGCCAGCAAGAGTATGTATATTATATATATAATAAACCTCGATGAATAGAGACTACATGTGCTCAAAGAGAAGGAAAATCTATAGTAGATGTTATAAATATTCCACAGAGAGTATTTCCAGTTTGAAGATTAGATAAAGATTCGACAGGGCTAATAATGCTTACAAATGATGGGAGAATGACGAACTATCTTACACATCCCCGTTATGGACATGAAAAAGAATATGTTGTTGAAACTTTCGGCCCTATTAGTGATGATCAGCTAAATAAGATGAGTAGGGGGGTTTTAGTGTTATGAAAATGGACAAAAAAGTGTAGAGTAGACAGATTGGCAGCTTGAAAGTTCTCTATTGTGCTTACAGAATGAAGGAATAGGCAGATAAGAAGAATGGTAGAAGAGGTTTGATCTAAGGTAAAAAAATTAAAGAGAATACGTATTCAAACACTTGAATTGTGAAAACTAAGAGAATGAGAGTGTAAAATACTTAATAAAAAAGATAGAAAGTTACTTTTTGAATCAATAGGCTTAGCAATCTAAGAACTCAATTTTTTAATAAGAATTATTTCAGTTCTTATAGATATAATGATACTTTTAAAATATTCTTTCATTTGGTCGCGAGATCAGAAATTAATATTTCAAAATTTTGATATTTTTTCGTCTTGATCACGGAGCCTAATTAGGCTTCTGACAATTTCTTTTTCAGATTCGTTGAGTATCGATTTTCTGGAAAGCTTGTCTGTAATTCTTTGAATTATATTTCTAAGTATAGGAGATATTTTTTTCCCAATGGTATCATATGTCTCTTGCTCTCTCATTATTTTTTGTTTGTAGAGAAGGATTTCCTGGTCTAAGTATATTTTCATCTTGTTGTTCAATATCTTCAAGTCACTTATAGCAGCAGTAATAATGTCTTGATACTGATTAGAGGGTGTTCATCCATTGATAACCTTAGAGACATCTTTTTTTATTTCACTTATATTTCTGTTGAAACTTGATACAACTTCAGAGTTTTCAATTTCATATTTTGCAAAAAGACTGTTAATTTGTCTCTTGTAATCGTCTACATAATCTAATAGTAGTTGTACTGATGAAGAAGAAGGAAAAGCTTCTGAGTCTTGAGTTGCTCAGTAACTGAGTACTGTAAGTTGATTTGCACTCAAAACTAATACGAATAAGATAGAAATGTATTTAAAAATTTTCATATAGTAGCTGGTGTAAAACTTATATATCAGTATACCAGAGAGGTATACATTGCAAATTTTTTTATAGTTTTTCTCTTTTATATTTTTCTACTATAATATGTTTATTGTTCTCGATCTAGAAACTACAGGCCTATCAGCGAAAGATGATGAAATTATTGATATTGCTCTTGTAAAAATTAATAGAGAGGATTTTTTAGAGGTAGATAGATATACTACCTTTATAAGGCCAAACGCATCAATTCCTGCTTTAATATCACAAATCACAAATATATTTGACGATGATGTAGAAGATGCTCCTCGCTTTTCTGATATATCAGATGATGTTCAGGATTTTATAGAAGGATACCCAATTATTGGTCATAATATTATTTTCGATATTAGATTTTTAGAGTCACATGGAATTGATACTTCTAAGAACCCCAGCATAGATACTTTTTTTCTTGCCAACTTTTTATGTTTTGATGAGAAATCGTTAAATTTATGATATTTATGTGAAGTTTTTTCTATTCCACTTGAGTCGGCTCATAGGGCTCTTGATGACACACTTGCAACAGTAAAACTTTTTAAACATCTTATAAAAAAAATGCAAGATCTCTCCTATCCTCATACGTGATATCTGGAGATGTTATTTTCCTGCTGTTCAGACTCAGGGGTTAGAATTTTGAGAGATGAGTATCTCAGAGATACTTATAAAACATTTTCACAAGAAGAGTTTATTGCTTCGTATGTATCAATGTTAAAAGAAAATAAGCCTGACAATAGTGACAAAAACATTCACTATAATACAGTAGATATTGATTCATTTCTTCAGTCAATTGAGGGGTTTGAGTCTCGAGAGAGCCAAAAGATTATGATGGACAAGGTGGACAAAAATTTTGAAAAATGAGGAAAGCTGCTCATAGAAGCAGGAACATGAACCTGAAAGACTTTTGCATATCTTCTTCCAGCGATCGCACATTCCTTGCGTTTTGGAGAACCGGTACATATTTCTACAAGCACTAAGGCTCTTCAGGATCAAATATATTATAAGGATTTGAGTTTTTTATCTGAAAAATACCCACAAGTATTTAGTTATACAAAACTGAAGGGAAAAAGGAACTATCTTTCTGTTATGAATACTATAGATTTTATAGATTCCAAAGATCTCTCAAGTCCAGGTGTTTGTTCTTTTATATTAAAAATTATCTTTTGGTCCGCATTTACTGATTTTTGAGAATTGGACGAACTTCAATTTTATGGAGAAGAATATTCTTTTTTATCTGAAATTAACGCTTGAAGTAGCTTTGTATTTGATGAATCAAATGTGTATCGTGAGTTAGAGTTTTCTTTTCGAGCGAGGAAAAGGGCGAAGGCTGCAAACATAATTATTACAAATAATCATATTTTATTTCAAGATATAATTTCTGAAGGAAGTCTACTTTGATGAGTGAAGAACCTTGTGTTAGATGAGGCTCATTCTTTAGAAGATATCTTAACTCAGTCATTAAAGAAGACTCTTTGATTCGACTCTATAAAAAAGTTAATTGAAAAAATTGAAAAAAAACAACAAAAATACCATATAGCATCAGATGTCTTTTCAACCCAAAGAGTACAATGTTTGTTTGATGCCGCTGAGTTATTCTCGATTATCGAATGAGTAATATTTTCAAACTTTTCTCTTACAGCTCGATATAAAAATCTTCTTTTAGAGTATGATTTTTTTGACCAAAATCCTGAATTATCTCTTCTTTCAGATAAGGTTTACCACACTCTACAAGTACTGAAACAAGATGTTGTGACATCTCACGATGATGCTGAAAAATGGTTTTCTCAAGAATTGCAAGAACTTGATTACATGTCTTTATTTCTTCAGTCGTTCTTTGGAAAAACCGACTTCCATGAAAATATATATTATGCGTCGCATGATGATTCTAAAGGAACACTAATTCACTCTACCCTACTCAGGCCCTGAAAATTTCTTCAGGCTCATCTTTGGAATAATCTGGAGAGTGTTGTGTTGACAAGTGCGACGCTACAAATGCAAGAGGATTTTTCATATATTAGCTCTATGTTATCCCTTGAGGGGTTTGAGAAGTTCATTTTAGAGTCAGACTTTGATTATTCTCAACAGGCATTATTATTTATACCTAACAACTTATGAAGTATAAAAGATAATATAGATCAAACTTGTAAGTTTTTGCAAGAGTTTTTTCATACAGTTTGATGAAATACTTTGGTGCTTTTTACAGCATTTACATTTATTAGAGAAGTATATTCTCAGCTAAAGATAGAGTTAGAAAGATCAGGGACACATTTACTAGCTCAATGAGTAAGTGGAAGTAAGCATAAACAAATAGATTTTTTTAAGAAGAATTCACATCATTCTATCCTTTTAGGGACAGATACTTTTTGGGAATGAATAGATATTCCCTGAGAAGATCTACAATACTTAATAATTCATAAGATACCCTTTGCTGTGCCAAGTGATCCAATTTTTAAAGCTCGATCTAAATTGGTAGAGGATAGTTTTAATGATTACGCTATCCCAAAAGCCATATTAAAGCTCAAACAGTGATTCTGAAGACTCATAAGGACAAAGAGCGATACTTGAATTGTTGTTTTTCTTGATGATAGGATAACAAAAACACGTTGGTGAGAGCGGTTTTATGATAGTTTCCCTTCAAATATAAAAACAAGGATTGGAAATAGTGAGAAACTTCTCGATATTTTAGCTAGGAAATAGTTAAAAAATATTTCCTCTAAAGTAAAGGCTAAAGCTTTGGTAAATATCTAAAAAAATGATATTATTAAAGAGTTATTTTTAAGCTATAAGCAAATGGCACA
The DNA here is from genome assembly GCA_020631575.1 of Candidatus Altimarinota bacterium. GTDB lineage: Bacteria > Patescibacteriota > Gracilibacteria > BD1-5 > UBA6164 > JAACSU01. The sequence goes on from JAHDGX010000008.1 coordinate 8,252, forward strand.
AGAAAATCCTGAAAATCTTAAAAAAAGTCCAAGTGAGGAGAATATTTTTGACGAATTTACAAATTCAGAAGAAATACGAAAAGAGATCGCGCAGTCTGATATGAGCAGCGAGAAAGATATATATTTTTACCTTAAAAAAATATCGAGCGTCCTGCTAGTTCTAAACATTCTTACACTCTTATTTATACTCTTAGGAATGTTTTATATCTATGTTCAGAATGGTGAACAGAAGAAAGAGTATTCTTATCTTTCCCCAGTATGTAGTCTTTTCTTGGGGAGTAATGAATATTTTCCGAATACTTGTTATTGAGTAAGTGCACTTCTTTCTGAATACCAATCAAAACTTTGAGAAGAGACACAAAACCAAGTTACGACTATTCTTCCGTTATTATGACAAGTTTACAGTTTAGAAAACTTTAACCTTTCCAAAAAGGTGTCTTTTATACTAGAAAAATCTGAGAATAGACTGAGGGCAACAGAAATACTCAGTGAGTTTGATAGGATTAAGAATATATTTTCCCCAACTGATAAGTGAGAAATTGATTGCTATGATATTACAATATCTGCTAGTATATTAGATGTTACTTGTGATAGTTACTCCTCAGACTGGAATACGGACATACTTACCGTGAATGATACAACACTCCTTTCCCTCCCAGGAGGAGGGACATCTATATCAAAGGCTAGTAGTTTTTTAAATTTCATAGAGAGTTATTCAAATTCTTCGTTTGAAGTAATAGAAAAGCCTACTAAGTTTAATGCAGAGAATACACAAAAATCACCATATACACAAAAAACAACATTTCAATTTCAACTCTTATTCAAACAAAACAATATTTACAAGATTAATTAAAGACTATGAAGCTTACAAAACGAATGAAAAATTCTATATTACAAGGTATATCGTTTAGTGTGATATTTTTTGTAATACTTCTCTGAGTATTTTTTATACTTATTTACCCTCAGATTACACAAATAGAAGAGAAAAAGAAAGAGTTCGCAAATACATTTCAAGACTTACAAACCATTAGTAAGGATTGATTGTGATTTACTGATTTTAAGTCAATTATACAGTCAAAAACAACGGATTCTTACATACGAAGTATTTTAATAAATATAGATAAAGGTTTTTTTGATCAAAATTTTACAAATACATGAACAACAAGCTATTTAGAGTATTTGAAAGAAAGAGAGCAGTATGTTCAAGAGAAAAAATCATCATCAGAATTTATTCGTAAAGAACAGAGTTTAGATCAGTTATTACCCACATATGATAAGGATAATTCATTCGCAGGTGAAGGATTAACAGATTTTTATTTTATTAATTCTATTGAAAATCTACTTTACACGTTTAATTTGAGCTATATCTGAGATATAGGTGTAGGGGAACTTATTAATGTAGAGGAGGAACAGAACTCAGCCTCTTCATCGCAGCAATCAAATCAAGCGAATGAAGCAGGAGCTTCTTCTTTAATAGAGAATATATACAGAATTCCTATAAGTCTGAGTATAGAGGGGCAAAAATCAGACATAATAGACTTCTTACATTATTTTGAAAATGTTTCAAGTGTATCTATATCAAATGAAGGGTTTAATGTATATGAAGATAGTTTTATTGGGAAAAGGATAGAATGATCAGCTCCGTCAGTAGACTATAATATATACGAAAACCAACTTGCTGATATCTCTTCTGTTCAGATTAGGGATTATCCTGATAGTTCATCACTACAAACAGAAGGTTTGATAGCTGCCATGAAATGACCACAATCAAAAGAAAAACTTGATATAGAGATAGAAATATCTTTTTATGTAGCATGAGTGCCAAGCTATAAGATGCAGACTTTAATTCAGGAGTTTATTCAGAAACAAAAAGAGTTGTGAGCTAAAATAAAACAGAATGCTCAAAAATATTCTACTCAAAAATATAAATACAGTGATGATAGTAATAGTCTTGTTGCAATTCAGAAAATCGAATCACTAAGTCTGCTGATGCTATCTTTTGATGATGAGGTAAAAAAGATAAGTCCAAAGTTGTGAAAACTAGATGAAATAGAGCTTTTGTATGAACAAGTCCTTGAGCTTGCAAATAAACTTGATAGAATCGAGTCTTATTATAATCAGCAGTTAGAAATACTTACAAAACAATAATCAAATATGGAATACAATGCGAGTTTAGAAGAGCTAAAAAATCTTGTTTATAAGTGAGATAACATTCAAAAAATTTGTGAGATTATTATATTAACAGCTGTTTTATGATGAGCCTCTGATATACACGTTGAGCCACTTAGCTCGTTTGTAAGACTCCGTTATAGAATAGATGGAGAGCTAAAGGAAATCTTAGAATACCAGTCATTTCTTCATACTGGGGTTGTTGCAAGGTTTAAGATACTTTCAGAATTAAAGATAGATGAATCGAGAGTACCACAGGATGGTCGTATCAGTCAGTCTATTGAGTGAAAACCGCTTGACCTTCGTGTTTCAACTCTTCCAACGGTTCATGGAGAGAAAGTAGTTATGCGTATTGTGGACAAGAGTAAGAAAATACCAGAACTTGGGAAGTTATGAATAGAGTGAAGAAATAAAGTACTTCTTGAAAAGGCAATAGCTCTTCCAAATGGTGTAATTCTGACGAGTGGACCAACAGGGTCTTGAAAGTCTACAACGCTTTACTCTATTCTTACTATGCTCAATGATCCAGATGTGAATATCATGACACTTGAAGATCCTGTCGAGAATCAGGTGGACGGGATTAGTCAGAGCCAAGTAAAACCAGGAATAGGGTATACTTTTGCATATGGTTTACGTACTGCTCTTAGACAAGACCCTGATATTATAATGGTGTGAGAGATGCGTGATAAGGAAACAGTTGATATTGCTATTGAAGCATCTTTGACATGACACCTTGTGTTGTCTACCATACATACAAACAACGCAGCCGAAACAATCACGAGAATTTTGAATATGTGAGTACAGCCATTTCTTATTCCTGCTTCGCTAAACATTATTATTGCTCAGCGTCTCGTGAAGAGAGTATGTCAAGAATGTAAGGTAGAGAGGCCATTATCTGAAATTGACAAAGTAACACTTCAAAATATTAAATTTGCCCTCTCTGTTACTCCAAAACAAGAATTACTAGAAAGAGTATGAGCAGAAAAGATGAAATCTCCAACCTTTTTCAAGGCAGTAGGTTGTGATGCATGTCAATGAAACGGTTATAAGTGAAGGGTTGGTATGTATGAAATGCTCGAAATAAGCCCAGGGGTGAAAGATATGATATTAAGAGGGGATTCGGCATTTAATATTAATAGGCAGGCAATTAAAGATGGAATGGTATCTCTAGAACAGGATGGTATTATTAAAGCCCTTCAGTGACATACAACACTAGAAGAAGTCTATAAAGCAGCGAAAACCCAAAATGAAGAATAATAATAAATAAAAACTATTATGGAAGATATAATCATATTATGAGAAGAGGAGTCATCAAAGGTTGTTTCTGATGATGCAATTCTAAATTCCACGAAAGAAAATCAGTTAGAAAAAAGGTCTTTTATAGAGTATTTGAATGATGTTGTTGCGGGATTTCAAAAAATTAAAATTAAAGAAAAAATAGTATTTTACCGTCTTATGGCAACGATGCTTAATGCCGGGATGTCACTCATTAAATGAGTATCTGTTCTTGAAAAGCAGGAAAAAAACCCAGCCTTTAAGAAAATACTTTGAGAGATGCTTGTGTGACTTAAAGAATGAAAAAATCTATCTGAATGTATGGAGGGGTATCCAACTTCTTTTGATGATTCAGAAATGTGAGTTATTAGAGCTGGTGAGAAAACATGAAAACTCAATGAAGTTATGACTTCACTTGCAGATCAGGTCGAGAAGGTAGCTTCAGTTTCTGGAAAAATGAAATCTGCCCTTATTTACCCTGCAATGATTATGATAGTAGTAGTTTGAGTAATTGGTGTTATGATGACGATGGTTGTACCAAAACTTTTAGAAATATTTGATGATAAGTCAGCTCTTCCTGCATCGACGAAGACGCTTATATTTATATCAGATATATTTGTAAATTATTGGTACTTTATAATACTTTTTGTGATTTTGTTGTATTTTTGAATACAAATATGGAAGAAGACACCAACATGAAAATATAACTATGATAAATTTGTACTCAAGATACCTATCTTTGGTATGATTGTGCAGAAAGTAGTGCTTTCAAAGTTTTCACGGGTATTTTCATGACTTATGGCATCATGAGTATCAGTAGTAGAGTCACTTAAAATAGTTTCAGATGCAGTTTGAAACGAAGTCTACAGACAAAGAATATTACTTTTGCTAGAAGACGTTAGGCAGGGTATGAAGATGTGGGAGTCACTAGAGGGAGATCCTCTCTTTCCTGATATCATGACACAAATGATCCAAGTATGAGAACAATCAGCAAAACTTGATAGTGTAGTGATAAAGGTAGCAGACTTTTACGATGAACAAGTAGATAACACTGCTGCAACAATTAACAAGCTCCTAGAGCCATTTATTATTGTGTTTCTTGCAATAGTAGTATGATTTATTGCTATTGCTATAATGCAGCCTATTATGAACTTAGCTGATACTGTTTCACAAAGTTAAAATTAGTATTAAAAAAGCTCTTACTCCTAGTAAGGGCTTTTTTTGTGTGGAGATGATGTGAACTATGTGAAGAAACCGTGAAAACAGACTCTAGATGCTTGCGATAATAAAATAATACTTTAATATACGCAGCATACTTTTGGTCTTTAAAATAATCTGAACTTCTAAGTCATATCCTTATAGTTGTCTCTAGCCACGAGTAGGGAGCTGAGTGTTTTTATATTTAAAAGCATTGAGCTCCCTAGTTGTGCGCATTACGACTATGGGTTAAGGCTTTAACCGTGAATTGTTGAGTGCATTGATTTTATTTTGTAACTCGTATACAATATGAGTACTTTTGTTAAGAAAGTTACTTCTGCTGTTGCTGGTCTTGCTATACTTTCAAGTATTGTAACACCTATTGCAGGAGTTTCTGCAGCTAACCTCACTGCTGTTGAGGCTGCAAACGAGCTTTCTAGTCTAGGAATCATTGTTGACCAATCTGCTAATCCTGCTGATTACAGAACTGGAGACAACCTTCCAAGAAGAGAAGCTGTAAAGGTTATGATGAACCTTTCTACTATCGCTGTTGTTGACAACTGTGATGGAGACTTTAACGACCTTTCTGGTTCAGATTGGGCATGTAAATATGCTGAAACTGCACTTGATAATGGTATGGTTGCTGGAAACGCAAGTTTCAGACCAAACGATCTTGTTTCAAAAATTGAAGCATTAAAAATGGTTTTCCAAGGAAGAGATCTTGAAAGAGATGCTAACTCTGACTGGAGAGCTGGGTACGTAAGTGCTGCTGTATCAATGGGAATAGCTGACGCTTCTTTCACTGACTACGACGCTCCTGCTACTAGAGGACAAATGTTTATCTGGGCTGCTGAAGCTATTAAAGCTGTAGCAACTGATGATGGAACTGATCCACTTTGTGATCTTCTAGGAATTTGTGATGATGGAACTACTGATCCAGTAGAACCTACTACTCCTACTACTGGAGGTGATCTACAAGTTTCAGTTTCTCCATCTACTCCTGCTTCGGCTACAATTCCTGGTGGAGTAAACGGTCTTGCTGCTGCTGCTTTTGATTTTACTGCTGGGTCTGCTGACGTAACAGTATCTCAAATCTCAGTAAAAAGAACTGGACTTTCAGATGAAGACACACTAGAAAACCTAGCTGTATTTACTGCTGAAGGAAGAGTTTCTAACGCAAAATCTGATAACCAAGATAATGATACTACTGCTCAAATTAATCTTGATGATGGAGGTGTAGTTATTATGGCTGGTGAGACTAAAACTCTTGTAGTGGTAGTTGACGTTGCTGATATTACAACAAATCCAAGTGTTGAATCAGATGAATTCGCTCTTGAACTCGTTGATGTAGTAGCTAATGGTGATGTTTCTGGTCTTGGTGCAAGAGGAAATACTATGAGAGTAGGTTCTGTTAACGCTCCAACTCTTGAATTCACTACTGGAGGTTCTGTTGCTGATCCAACTCTTGGAGAAGTAGCTGCTGATATCTTCGAGTTTGAAATCGACAATACATCTGATGAAGATGTAGAAGTTGAAACAATCACTTTCGAAGGTTCTTCAGATGCTGAGGATAACCTTAGAAATTTTGAACTCCTTATGGGGAATGATGTTGTAGCTACTACTGCTATGATGAAAGGTGATTACCTTACATTCAATCTAGGAGGTCTTATTATCGAAGAAGATAAAAAAGAAGATTTTACTGTTAGAGCTGATGTTGTTGACGGTGCTGGTGATACAATTCAATTCAGAATTGATGAAAAACTAGACGTTACTGCTAACTCTACTAAATTTGCATTTGGTGCTTCAGTGAATATTGCTGCAATCGGTGATTTTGATACTACTGCTCCAATTACAAATGCACTTCCTTTTGTAACTATCGAAGCTGGGGAACTAACTTTTGTAGAAATGGATGCTGCTGCTGATGAAATTAGAGAAGATAAAGATAACGTTGAATTTGGTTCAATCAAAATCACAAACGTTTCTGGACAATCTCTTGAAATGGAAACTTTTGGAGTAACTATTGAGGTTGCTAATACTGCATCTGGATCATTTATAGATAACGGTGCTGGTTGAGGTACTGCTAATGATGGTCTCCAAAATGGTACAGAAGCTACTATTACTATTGCTAACGCAATCGAAGATGTAGAACTATATAACGCTGATACAGGTTCTTCTTATGAACTTACTATCGGTACTGTTACTACAGCTTCAGTAGGTACTGTTACTACAGCTACTTTCACGGATAACAATATTGATCTTCTACTTGCTCAAGGAACTACAGAGTTCGTTATTAGAGCTGACACAGCAGAAGACATTGCAAACTTCGATTCTGTAAGTTTTGATGTTTCTGTAGATATTGCTAACAATGTTAGAGTTGTAGAAACTTCTGATGATGAAGAAGTTACTGATAAAACTCCATCTAGTCTTTCTTTCAATACTATTGATGGATCTGAATCTGGAGCAAGAGTTTCTCTTGTACCACTTTCTAACACTGATGTAGTTAGAGGTGCTGATGATGTTGTTGCTCTTCAATTCGAAGTAGAAGCTGAAGAAGTTTCTGATATCGTAGTTGACGAAATGACAGTTACAATCACTGCTACTGGTGGTGCTGCTGCTACTAACCAACAAATTGCTGATGTTAAATTATACAAAGGTTCAGTTTCTGCTGCTAATCTTCTTGATGAAGAAGGTGGTTCTAACCTAGGAACAGGAGGTGATGTAACATTTGATGATATGGGTGATGTAACTATCGCTGCTAATGCTACTACTACTTTTGTAGTAACTGTATCATTTGTTGACGGTGCAGACGCTGTTTCTGGATCTGATTACGTTGCTGCTCTTACTGCAATTAGTATAGAAGATGATGAAAACGATGATGTAACGGTTAATGTTGCTCCTATTGTTTCTGCTAGAAATATAACTGTTAACGCTGCTGGTCTCATTCAAACACTTGCATTTGATGATGCTAACGAAGACAATGAATTTGATAAACAAGTTCTTGCTGGTGATTCAGCTGTAATTGCGTCTTTTGATGTAAGAGCTGATAACGAAGAAATAGATGTTGAAACAGTTACTTTCACTCTCTCTGGAGCTACTGGAAGTCTTAAAAACTCTATCGTTTCTGCTACTCTTCTTCTTGACGGAGTTGCTGTAGATACAAACACAAATGGAGATATTACTCATACTGCAGGATCTGCTACAGGTACTGTAACATTTGAAAATATTTCTGGTCTTGTTCTTCCTGAAACTACTTCAGAACTTGCTCTACAACTTAACACTGCTAATATCGGTGAAGATTTCGTAGGTGAGGTACAAACTGGATTAGTTGTTACTGATGTTGTTCTATCAGATGCTGATGGTGTAGAGTCTGGTAAAAATACTGCTCCTAAATCACTCACTGGTACAACTACTAAAACTCTTGATATAGTAACTGCAATTGTAACTCCATCTGTTGTTTCAAACTTTGGAACTGACGATCAAACTGCTGAGCTAAGACTCGTTGTTAATGGTGGATCAAATACAAATGCTAACGGAGATGCTGTACAAGCTGATCTTACTTCTCTTGTAATTGAAGTTTCTTCTCTTACAGGTACAGGTGCATTTACTGTATTTAATGGTAACGGTACTGTAATTGGTTCATGAGCTGTAATGACTGGGGCTAACCCAATAACAATTGCTTCTGACTCAATTGGTAACGATAACGAAATATATAGAATAGAAACTACTGCTGAAGCTATCTACAGACTTTCAAAAGCTGGGGTTGCTTACACTACTGATGGTGGTACTACTACTCTATCTACAAAACTAGAAAACACTCTAGAACTTGGACAATACGCTGACTCTAACTAGTTCGCTATTATCTGGATAATAGAATTATTCTATTAGTTTTGAAAGACCCACATGAATATTCATGTGGGTCTTTTTTTGTCTTAATTTTGAGATATGAAGATTTTCTATATACTTCTTCACATATCATTAATTTATACTATAAATATGCTAAAGAATATATTTATTATAGGTGCTATTATTTTTCTTTCTGCTTGTAGTTCAAGTTGAGACAAGCAATTAACGCAAGAAGATTTTATAGAGGCCTATAAATTAAAGGATAGGAGTGTCACCCTGTCTGAAAATACACTTAAAGGTTTTGTGTCTCTCAATGGCTTCAATGGAGATACAGAGATAGTAAATTTGTATTTAGACAAGAATGAAATTGAAGTACTTAATATATCTGAATATAAAGATTTGTGAAGATTGGTGATTAGTAACAATAATATTAGATTTTTTGGAGACATACAATATCCTGAAAAGATCAGACATATAGATATTTCTTTCAATCAGTTAGAGAATCTTGATGGAATAGAAAAGCTTACAGAGCTTAAAACCCTCAATGTCTCATATAATAAATTAAATGAACAGGATTTTCAGAAACTTGCAAGCCTAACTAAGCTTCAACTAGTCTATGCAGACGGAAATAATGTCTCTATAGAGTTCTTACAACGTTTAGCTACATTTAATTCTAAATATCTAGGAACTATAAAGTAGAAATAAAAAAACAGCTCAAATGAGCTGTTTTTTTATTGTTTCGGTTTAGTCTTCTAGGACATCAATAATCTCAAACTCTCCAAATTGAGTTGGGAGCTTTTCTCCCTTTTCGAGTGTAAATCCTGCAGCTGTAAAACTTGCAAGATCTTTTTTAGGTATAGTTTGCAGTTTTTCAGGATCTTTCTCTCCATATGCGTCTTTTGGAGCAAGTGTAAGTACTTGCGTATCCCCGAGCTTCATTCAAACAACTCCAGCGTCAAATCCAGGTATCATTTGCCCAGCCCCTACTGTAAATGAGAGGGTTTCACCTCTATCTCTTGAACTATCAAACTTCTCTCCGTTTTCTAATGTTCATGTATAGTGTACTTCTATTGCATCTCCTGTCTCTATTGTATCTTTATTTTCTCATTTTCCTTTTGATATCTTTGTAATTTCTATATCAAAGATGAGAGTTTTTCCTGCGAGTGCGTGATTGACATCAAGTACTACGCTTCAAGTTAATTCAGCCATGCTATTTATTTTTGTAATTCAAGTATAGTAATTTCCCCTCTATCGGTAGGGAGAGTTGTTCCTGGAGTGAGTTCAAAACCTGCATTTGCAAATTCCTGGAGTCTTGATAGTGGGATCGTTTGTGTAAAGCTTGCTGGACCATATGCATCTTCAGGACTCAGAGTGAGCTCCTTAGATTCAGAGAGCTTCATTCCTACCACTCCTGCATCGAATCCAGGTATCATTTGCCCAGCCCCTACTGTAAATGAGAGGGTTTCACCTCTATCTCTTGAACTATCAAACTTCTCTCCGTTTTCTAATGTTCATATGTAATGTACTTTTACTGCGTCACCTGACTCAACAGTATTTGCTTCATTGTTGCCTTCTCATTTAGATATTTCTACCATTTCAACATCAAAGATAAGAACTTTCCCTGCAAGTGGATGAGGATTTGGAACTTCTATTACAGCATTTCAAGTCAGCTCTTGCGCTGGAGTTTCCCCAGTTATTGCTCATGTAGATGATGTATTTTTTTCTACTCCACAGCTTGTAAGCACAAGTAGGAGAGCAAGTCATAATGCGATATTTTTCTTCATAATATATGGTTATAAGTTAGTCAGCTTTGCGCTTGAGTTTTATCTTTGGATTTCCTCATTGTTTTGTAAAAAGCTGTAGTAGATATTCTATGAATAATATATCTTTTGCAAATCCTTTTGCCGGACATCTGAGCTTTTGAGCGCTCGTTACTACGAAGCTTACTAGCCGGTCTAAGATCAGAAATTCTTTGAGTTTTTCGACCCCAGCATCCTTATGGAATATCAGCTCATAGTTGATTCACACTTTTTTAATGTGTGTGATCATGAACTGTTTTGCATATATCTGACACTCGAGTATTGAGAAGAGATTCTCACTCTCGTTGTCATCTCTGGAAAGATCTTTATTTTCAAGAAAGCTATTTTTTACGTATTCAAGATCTTCTATACTCTCAATAGTCTCTATTTCTCTGTAAAAGTTGAGTTTGTCTGTTTCACTCAGGAAATGCTCAGAACTGATACTTGCTGAAATCATGAGGTCTATTTTGCAGTTTTCTTTGTATTTCTTTTTGGGTGGTTTTTCACCTTCTTTGAGTTCAGATATTTTTTCTTCAAGCATTTTGAGAAAGAGAGATACTCAGATTTCTTTTGCTTGTCCACTTTGTCTTACTCCAAGTATATCTCAGCCTCACCTAATTTCTAGGTCTTTCATAGCAAGTTCAAAACCGGCTCAGAGATAACTATAGTCTACAATGGTTTGTATTCTTTTGGCTGCTGTCTCATCAAGCTGCTCTTTTTTGTAGAGAAGGTAACAGTATCATTGCCTCTGAGATCTTCACACTCTTCATCTCAGCTGGTGTATTTGAGAAATTCAAAATTGCTGACACTCATTGATGAAGATTGTGTTTACATTTGAGAAGTCTATTCCATTTTCGATGACAGTGGTAGAGAGGAGGATATCATATTTCTTATTTTTAAAGTCTAGAATTCTATTCTCCAGCTCTTCACCGGGAAGTTGCCCATGAGTTATGATGATCTTCTTTTTTGGAAAGAGAGCAGTAAGTTTCTTTTTAAATACTTCAATATTAGCAACACGATTATGGACAAAAAATATCTGTCATCATCTTCTAAACTCCCTTTCTCATGCACTTTGTATCAGTGCTTCGTTAAAACGTAAGACAGAAGTGTCTATACTTTTTCTTCCTCCTGGAGGAGTTTTGAGTAGAGATATGCTTCGAACTCATGAGAGAGCAAGGTTGAGACTTCGAGGAATAGGAGTCGCGCTGAGTGAGAGTATGTCTATATCTGATTTTAGGTTTTTGATTTTCTCTTTGTCTCCAACTCAAAATTTATGTTCTTCGTCTACAATCATAAGCCCCAAATTCTTACAAACAAGTTTATCTCAGAGAAGCCTATGAGTCCCTATTACCATATCTATCTCACCACTTACAAGTCACTTGAGTACCTTTGTGGCATGAGCTTGTGATTGGAGTCTCGTAAGTACTTCGATTTTAAAAGGAAATTCTTGAAACCTTTGCTTGGCTTTTTCATAATGTTCATGAGTTAGAACAACGAGAGGAGATATAAATAGTACCTGTTTTTTATTTTTCATTGCACAGTATGCTGCATTGAACGCTATCTCTGTTTTTCAGAATCATACATCTCAAACAATGAGTCTATCCATATTTCTATCACTTTTCATGTCAGTAAATATATCTTCTATTGCGCTTGCCTGATCGATAGTATAAGTATACGGAAATAGAGACTGAAAATCATGAGTATCACCTTCAGAAAGAATACTAGAATTTCATTTTCGAAGCTTTCTTTCTGCAAAATTTTGGAGAATTCACTCAGCTATTTCCCTGATATCTTCGTGTATCTTTTGCATTTTTTTCTCCCAGACTTTTCCTGAGAGTGGAGTGAGCTGAGGGTTTTCGCTTCCTACATACTTAGACACTCTCTGTACCTCGGTTATGGGGACAAAGAGCTTATCCTTATCTTTGTAGGCTATTTCTAAGTATTCCTTTTTTGTTTCTCCGAGCTGTTTTTCTATGATACCGGTAAATATACCAATCCCATGATCAATATGGACAATGTAGTCACCTTTTTGTATCTTGAGAAGGAGGTCTATATCTGCTGAGAGCTTTTTCCTTACGCGTTTTTTGATAAAAATCTTTGAGATGATGTCGTCACAAATATATACATGAGAAACCTTTTTTTCACGGTATGTAAAAGATGTGAGTATATGGTTTTTTACTTCTTTGAGCTCTATATGTCCAAAGTTATTCTCTCTCAAAAATTCTTTCATTGTAGAGCTATGTCTTGTATAGATAATTGTAGAGTGTCTTTTGTCTGAGAGAGTATCTTTGAGGGCTTCCAGATTTTCTATGTGTAAGCCTTCTATTGCGTAGTCATTTTCGATAAGTTCACTTTCTCAGCTTGTGAGCGTATTCATACAAGAGATTTTTTGCTTTGTATTTGCAAATTCTTCATAGCTGTGATGGAATTGCAAGTTGTCTGCAATAATATAAATACCCTTGTCTTGTAAAAAGCTGAGGAGTGAGATACTTTTTTTGATATCCTCTTCAAATGGAGCTATGCTATAAATAGTATATGTTTCAATTTCACTTCCATTGAGATGTATAGATTCAATCTCATCTCCCCAGAAACTCACTTCAAGCTTTCACTGATGAGGGAAGAATATACGCAGGATATCTCACTGTCTCATATATGAACCTGTTTTCTCAAATTCATGAAATTCATATGAGCATGACTGAAGTCACTTTATGCACTCCTCCATATGGGTCTGGGCTCACTTTTTGAGTAAGAGTTCCTTACCATAGGTTTGAGTAATGATAAAGTTCTGTATATCCTCCACCTGTAAGCTATAGATGCAAGATGAAGATCTGTTTTCTAAAACGCTTATATCGTGATGTGACGAGAAATTATAATAGCGAAAATCTAGATCTTGAGATATTTTTTCGTATTTTTTAGCTTCTGCAGAGCTACTAACAAGATGAGTAAAACTTCCTTGTTTTTCAAGAGTTGCTTTGAGAATGAGCGCTTTAGAAAAATAATCTCAACAGTGTGTGTAGCTATGATGAATCTGGAGGGATTTCATTATGAAAAATCAAAAAATTATACCATGGGAGTATAAGATGATTTATGGAAAAAACAATTTCTCCTTTACATCAAATCTCTCAGCATTATCATAGATCTATATCCTAAAAATCCTTATATGAACCTATTTTTTGATGCAGTATCGAGTTCTTGATACATCGCTTTATTTTCTGATCAGCGAGAAATTATTTCGAGTAGTAAGTTTCAAATATTATGAAATGAATCAAGTAAGGCTACAGACCTTATTGATACCTTTATGAAGGATAATAATATCAGTTATGACAGACTTAAAAATATTGTAGTAGTAGCAGGACCGGGGAGCTTTACATGAATTCGTACTATTAGTCTTATAGTAAATACGCTGGCATATATTTATCCTAATATTTCCCTCACTGCAATTAACTATTTCGATATGTTTGACAGCTATCCTGTGGTAAAGACAAGTTCAAAAAGAGACCTATTTGTAAAATATGAAAAAAATGCTAAAATATCTATAGAATCAAATAGTGATTTTATTTGATCACTTCAGTGATGAGTGATGTATGGAGATGCTCCACTTTTGGACATCCCAGAAGCACAGCGAGACACAAGTGATATTGATTATAAGTGATTCATATCGGATGTTACACTTGATCAGTTAAAACGAGTTGCCCCTCTCTATATAAAAAAACCTAATATTAGTTAAATATACATCATGGCTGTAAAACTAGAAAATCTTCGATCATGAGAAAAAGTAGACATAGTCCTTAGGAGACACTGGATCGCATTTGTATTTCTCGCTATCTATGCTATTGCTGGAGTTGGAATGACAATAGTGTCTTTCAGCTTATTGGGCTATTGAGCAGCCATTTGCCTCATGCTTATACTTTTTTGGATGTACTATTCGCTATTTCTTTATATAAGCTGGCTCAATTATGAACTTGATGTATTCATCTTCACAAATAATAGAATAGTTTGTGTAGAACAAAAAACATTTTTAAATAGAGCTGTATGAGAAACTACACTTGATAAAGTTCAAGAAGTTTCTATCGAAACAAAGTGACTTCTTGCGAACCTGTTTGACTTTGGGACACTCAGAATTATGACTTCATGATCTTCACCAAGTTTTGATATGACGTATTCTCCACATCCAATGAGAAGTTCAAGATATATCAATAATCTAGTAGATAGGTATAGAGATTCATTATATTGATGAGGTTCAAAAGAACAAAAAATGAAGAAACTAGGACAAGTAGAAAAAATGCAACAAAGAGAACGTGAAAAAATCATGTGAAAAACTCAGACAGATCAATGAAATAGTTAAAAATTATTCAAGAAACATAGCATCTCAGAAGCTAAAGAATCTATAGTGAGAATCTACCGCATGTTGGTAGATTTTTTTTCTGTTTTCATCTCACAGGAAGCTCGACACAAGCATCAGAAGTGTCGATTTAGGGAGATGGAAGTTTGTGATAATACTATCAACAAAGTCCCATTTATAACCTGGGTAGATAAAAATATTTGTGTCCATACTCCCGTGTCAAAGATGTCAGTTTTTGTCACTAAAGCTCTCAAGCGTTCTCACTGAGGTAGTCCCGACTGCAATGATTCTTTTGCCACTGCTTTTATAACTATTGAGTCTACCCGATACCTCTTTGGATATATATATTTTCTCACTATGCATATCATGGTCTTCTATATTTTCTACTTCTACATTCATAAATGTCCCAAGTCAGACATGTAGACATACTTTTTCTATTATGATTCATTTTTTTTCTAGTTGCGACATGAGCTCAGGAGTAAAGTGCAGACCAGCAGTTGGAGCGGCTACACTTCCAGATTTTTCACTATCGCTATAGACGGTTTGGTATCTCTCATCTGGAGCATCTGAGTTCTTGATATATGGTGGAAGAGGAGTTTCTCAGATAGTGTTAATGGCATCTAAAAACTGTTGTCCTCCAAAAGAAAACTGTACTATCCTTCATTTATCAGAGTTCTCTATAACAGTCCCAGAGAGATGAGAATCGGCAAAATATACCTTAACTCCGGGCTTCAATTTTTTCCCAGGATATACGAGACAATCCCAAGAGTCTTCAGAAATTTGTGTATGAAGAAAAATCTCACAGTCTTTATTATTTGAACGTATTTTTCCTTTCAGTCTTGCCTTAATAACTCTGGTTTCATTTACGACAAGTACATCGTTCTCTCAAATAATATCCACTATATCAGAAAATATTCTATCATGCAGTTCTCAGGAGTCTTTATGAACATGTAGCAGCCTTGCTGAGTCTCTTGGCTCAGCCGGTGATTGAGCGATGAGTTCTTGTGGGAGATGATAGTCAAAATCTGTAAGCTTCATACAAAAAATAGCGAGAATTAATTCCTCGCTATTGTAATGATATTTCTTGTCTGACAAGTTTACTCATTGTTGTTTGTAAAATATGCTTCATATGTAAGCTGCGTGTCTTCACTCTCTTCAGCGCTATGAGCGATACGGTAGTTTTTGTATGCTGTAAGGACTCGTAAGAGATTTTCACTATTGAGTGAGCTATCGGCATTTTTATAACCCTCAAGAGATCCCGCATCGATGAAGGCATCTATTTTCATAACGGATTCATCGGATGATATGGGAGTAAAAAAGAGATTATCAATTTTTTCTGTAGTAGTATTTTCTTCTCCTCTATCTGGTATCTCATCGATAATACTTGTCATACTTGGAAGTCCTGTTTCTGATTCAAAGAATTCTTTGAGGCTACTTTCTTGCATTCCTGTAAATGCTCACTCTGTGAGTTTTGAGAGAATTGATGCTCGAAGAGTAGCGATAGGAGTTTGTACTTCGGTAGGATCAGTTACTTCATCAGGTCAATCAGTATCTTCTATAAATCAATTTTCTTTCCCAAAATCTATAATTCCTTTGAACATGTTTTTGAACATTTCTAGAAGCTGCTCAAAGAAACTCTTTTTCTCATTTGTTTCGTCAGCTGTTTCTGATGATCATGATGGTTGACTGTTTGGACTTCAGTTTGTTTGAGCTTGGTCTGCAGCTCATTCAAGCGCTCTGAGCATTTGTAGTCTTTGCTCTGGAGTCATGTTATTGATACTCTCAGCCATTCGAGAAATAGATCCATTGAGGTCATTACTTACTTCTCGTAGGTCTACATGTATTTCATCAGCAGAGTCTACATTTCCAGCTTCGATAGTACCTTTTACATTTTCAGCGTTCACTTCGCCTGTGATAATTCCATCAAAAAATTCTATTCCAGAGCTTGGATCCATAAATATTCTATTGAGCTCTCAATTTTGAGCTACATGAATATTTGTAGGACTTCACATTACTGGAAGCACGACATCCGCTACTTCTTTAATTTCAGAAAACTTTTGTTCTATCTCTTCTCAGAGAGCAATAAGTCACTGTATGTCTTCGGCTGTAAGGCTATTACTATCAATTTTTTGTTGTACCGTGTTCATCCCATGTTGCATAAAACTTAGACTCATACTTACACTCATATGGTCTTGTGCACTATCAGATATATCAAGTGCTGAGAACACACCCTCTGCTCAAAATAATTGTTCTTTAGCTATAGTTTCATACCCATCGATTCAAGCTTCTATTTGAGCTCTAATAATATCGGGGATTGCTTCGTTTGACTCAACTATATCAGAGAGAGCAAGTCATTCAGTTTTTTGGCCATCTATAAAACTACTCAGTGCGATATCACGAGATGTATCCATAGGAATTCCAACGATTTGCTTTAATTCTGCGAGTTCTTGTTTGGAAAGATAGATGATTCACTCACTCTCTTCATTAAACTTTTCTTTGAGGTAGTCTTTTTCTTGTTGAGAAAGAGCGTCTTCTCACTGAATCTGGTCCCATGATGCGTCATCTGAAAGATCTACTCTATGTACGGCAGCTTCTGGAGTCATAATCGTAATAAAAAAATATATACTATAAGTGTAGCATATATTTTT
>JAHDGX010000062.1 GCA_020631575.1 Candidatus Altimarinota bacterium
GATTTGGTGATTGAGTTTTTTCGATTATATTTCACGTCTTTTTGATTCATTTTTACTCTTAAAAATACCTTAAAATAGCAAAAAAGTCTTGATTTTTGAGAAAAATTATTTTAAAAAATTTGTCAGATTGAAATATAAAAATAGTCAATAGTTAGAATATAATATCCATAAAAAAACTATGTTTTTTTAAAAAAGAGCTTCTGGAAAGCTCTTTTTGTATAGATTATGTGAAC
Source organism: Candidatus Altimarinota bacterium (assembly GCA_020631575.1). GTDB lineage: Bacteria > Patescibacteriota > Gracilibacteria > BD1-5 > UBA6164 > JAACSU01. The sequence goes on from JAHDGX010000062.1 coordinate 234, forward strand.
AGTTTTATGTGTTTTTGACGACTTACTGACATTTTTGTGGAAAACTTTAGAGCGTATATTTCCAACCATCTGTTTTCAAGTGCTTCTCAAAAATCTTATAATTAGGCATAATAGCAGCTACCTCAGCCCAAAATCTTGGTCCATGATTCATTTGTCTAAGATGACAGAGCTCATGAATAATAAGGTAGTCTATACTCTCGCTTGGAGCCATGATCAGTCTATAGGAAAAATTGAGAGTCTTCTTACTACTACAACTCCCCCAACGCGTAGATGCAGAGGTAATACGTATTCATTCGTGCGTGAATCAGTACTTTTCGGCCAATTCTCTGCAGCGAGGAACAATGTATTTTTTAGCTTCAGATTTATAATATTTTTGTAAATCTTTTAGAGATTCAAAGTCTATCTGCTCTTTTCAAAACAGATAATACTTCTTATTTTCTTGCCTCTCTCTGATTTTATTATAGTGCTTTTCTATCCAGGCTTCATTTTTTTCTATAAAAGACTCTATTTGCCATGACAGCATAAACTTTGGAGCCTTTACTTGTAAGACTCCTTTTTTATCAAAACTCATAGAAATAGATTTTCTCCATGATTTTGTAATCTGAATATTAGGCTTACTTTGCACTAAAATTTGGATTATAAATAATACCAAAAAAGTTTCCAAATGGATCTTCTAATTCCCCCATTTTAATACCTCCTCATACGTCTACAATATCTGATAATTTTTTTGCTCATAAACTCTGAATTCTCTGAAACTCTGTTTCGATATCTTCTACTCCCCAGTATACCGTAACATTTTTTCAAATAGCTACTTCTTCTCAGGGAAATATTTTAAATACTCAAAACTCAAATCACTCTACTTCAAAGCCAATATAGCTTTCATTTTGAAAATAGGCCTCCTTCCCAAAAACTTTTTCATACCAAGTCGCTACTTGATGTATATCCTCTGCCCGAACAATATGACTTCGAAGTCCTAACATATTCATAAGTTATATAATATATTTTCGTGGGATCTTTCCATCTATTACTTCAATCCCCTCTGCTGTGAGCATATCTATCTTTGTTTTTTGCCCTTCTCCAGCATTGTAGCCTGATACTTTTCCTGAGTGAGCTATTACTTTATAGCATGGAAATATACCAGGATGCTCGTTGTATTTCATCGTCATTGCAACCTTACGTGGATGCACTCAAAAGACATCTGCAAGTGTTTTATAGGTCATAACTTTTCCCTCTGGGATTCAGAGTAAATACTCAAGGATATCTTGTTTTATATCTGACATTATTTGAGCGCTGCAAGATTAGATCTGATTTGTTTTCTGAGTGAATCAAGAGCTTTATAGTCATAGAAAAATCTAAGTTTTTTATCTGCAATAGTATCCCCCTCTGGTTTTGCTCTGAGAACATAGTAGGTAAAACTCTCTGCTATATCCTCTCCCGGATTTGTAGCTGCATAATCAGTTACAAAACTCTCAGGATTATCTTCGTAAGCTGAAATTTCACCATTTCTTACTGAATCACGATAATTAGAATCTGGCCAAAAAGCTTGTACAAAACCATACATGTATGCATCTTTCATAAGACAACCTTCTCACACAAAGTCTGTCTCACATTTTCCTGCAAATCTTTCTATTACATCATCATTTGCTCCCTCAGGCACGTAGCGAACTTGCGATCTACCTAGAGTAAGTACGTGGGCAAACTCATGGATCAGTGTTGCGTATGATTCCTCTGGCTCTAAAACTCCATCAATATAAAATGCGCTGAGATTTACATTCATAAGCCACTTTGTTTGCTCCCCTGGGATTTGCTCTACATGGGCAGCAGTATCTCCATTTGGATCATTACTTATCTCATATCTCGCAAAATCTCATCTTACAGATACTGGGATAAGAGCTGTAAATATATTCCATACTTCCTGATTTTTTACATCATCTATTCCTGACTCAAGAGTAATTCTATCTCCATCTATACTATAACTTGCAATAACTTCAGCTTCACTGTGCTGAATCTCTTCATGAACCGTATCTCCTGATTCGTATTCTACATCGTCATCATAATCTTCATCTTCGATGAAATAACACATCTGATCTTCGCTATCATAATACTCATCCTCATAACAATCATCCTGAGTCATTGTTTCATCATAGGAGAGATCTGAATACTCTCAGATTTCATACTCCCAGGCAATATCATCAGCAATAATTTCAAGAAGAATGATTTGTTTTTTATTGAGCTCCCTTGTCTCAAGAGCCTTATCAATAACATTCACAAAAACTTCGGCTGTATACGCATTTGACTGATCATCAATGAGCATAAAGATTTTATCCTCAACCTTATCAAGCAGATCATTATCTGAGTCTGTAAGTTCATACGAAAAAGCAGAACTAAGAACTGAAAAAAAAGCTATAAAACAAGCTACAATTATTTTTTTCATAATGTGTTATTTATAAAGATAAAACGCGGCACTCTCACTGTTCGTATCACATTTTTTCTGCATATTTTTTTGCTCTTTTGATACGAAAATCACTCATTGGATGAGTCGAAAATATTTCCAAAATATTTGTCCCTATTGTATTATCCCGATCAAAGAAATCAAGAGCACATCAAACATGTCAGTTGAGCTCATAGGTAAAATCAAGTCCTGATCTGTCTGATACAGTTTCATGATACTTTGAATAGGTATTTCCAAGAATTCACTGAAAAATCGTACTCCCATATTCTCCTCAAAATAGGGTAAGAAGAAAGGTAAGAGGAAGATCAGATATAATTCCCCGGAGCACATGTCTCTCCTCAACATGTCAGAGCTCATGACCAACAATAAAATCAAGCTCTTCAAAATAATCCATCTCATCTATAAGGCTTTGCGTAATATACACATTCCCTCACAAATCCGCAAAAGCATTTTCTATATCCATATCTATAACTCGTATAGTATGTGAAACATTCTTATACCTCTCTTGTAACACTTCTGGAAGAGGAGAAATCGTATATGCTCCTTCTATGCTGCCAGATCAAAACCACTCTTGCTCTTTTTCTATACTTATAAAGCTCACGAGTATATATGAGAGAGCTATAAAAAAAACGTAAAATGAGAATATAAAAAAAATAAAAAAACCTACATAGCGAAGGAATCTATATCCGTCACTTTCTGTCGATACATTATGGTTTGTTTTTGGAAGAGGGGTTTCTATTTTCATGATGGAGCTATCTTAACGGCTGTCGCGTAAGCCATAGCCTCTACTGATCCAACCGTTCACTTCGTGGTCTTACTAATACTCGAAGTCTCAAGTCTAAGATTTCCTATTACATTATACCCAGCATTTGCTGCTTTTTCTTTTACTTTGAGAATCGCTTCTCTTCTCGCTCTATCTACAAGCGACTCGTAGGCTTTCATGCGTCCACCAAAGAGATTTACAAAGCTTGCCATCATCTTTTTGAAGGCATCTATAGATACCACAGTGCCCTCAACAAGAAGTACTCCTTGGCTGTCTACATTTTTTGCTCTTTTAAGATCTTTGTCTGAGATAACAACGAGTTTTCTATACTTTTCTTCTCGCTCTCTGATTGATGCGTAGTGTTTTTTCTCCACTCTTCTCCCAAAAAACAATCCTAGTAGTGTGATGATGATGAATATTAGAAATTCCATATTTTTTGATTACTTATAATTAAGATAAAAGTATTATGAACAAGAAGTTCAATGAAAAAATATATTTTTTGAAATGAGCGTACACAAGTACGTGATTTGAGAAAAATGTATTTTTGAAGAAGAAATTCGCAGTTCAGAATGCTTTTATACTTTTACTGCGGTTCCGTATACGTAAATTTCAGAAGCCCCAGCAGATACAGATGACGTAGAAAATCTAATATTAAGAATTGCGTTTGCTCCAAATTCTTCTGCTTCAGCAA
>JAHDGX010000063.1 GCA_020631575.1 Candidatus Altimarinota bacterium
TCATATCAGAGTACATGTAGTACTGAGTGGATGACGAGCTTGTAGAACTCTTTTTCAGTTCAAAGTCAGTACTCTTTTCCTTGAGAAATGATTTTTTCTTCACAAAAAACAAGTTCTCAGGCCACCTCGTCAGGCTTAATATTAGTAAAGTCATCATAGTAGTGAAAACTTAGGACATCCGTAGGAGTATCTATATTTCGGTAATTCTTGTTCAAATTTTGTATACCAAATGGGTCTAAAAACACTATATTTAGCTCTCAATTCTGCTGGCATAATATATTTTTAGAAATCACGAGAGCTATCTCGTCAAGAGTATTTTGAGAGTAGGGAAATCCTGGTTCTTGCACTATTTGGAGGGAAAACATAAGCTGTATTTAAAAAGTTGGTGTATACTATGAAAGTATAGAAAATTTGCCCTAAAAGTCTAGCGTAAGTATAATACATATGTCTTCTGCTTTATAGGTGGCAGGTCTCATAATTTTTTTCTTACAAACAAAAAAATCTGTGAGTGTTCTACACAAACTATCTGGGTGAGGGTTTACTCCTTCCGAAAGATCAAGGCTCTCACAACTACGTATCTTTACTAAGAATACAAAATCTGGGACTGACCATAATGTGGATACATAAATAATACATAAAGAATCAAGCTTTCGGGCTTGATTTTTTCTTTTGTTGGTTATAATCACGACATATATAATTAATAGAGTTTTATGGCTATAATAAGTGAACAGCAAGTGCAAGAGCTAAGAAAAGCAAATATTGCAGTTCCTGATGTAAATGAGACATGTATCGGATGTTCTGCGTGCGTTGCTATATCTGGAGACGTATTTGAACTGAACGATGAAGGGAAGTCTGAGGTAGTCCTCAGAGACTCATATGAAGATCTTGATGTAGATGATGCAATTGCAGCTTGTCCTGTAGATGCTATTTCTTGGAACGCGTAAAAATAACAATCCTTCAAAGCCTCTTTCTTTATATGAGAGAGGCTTTTTTGGTGCTTACTGAAAAGAAGATATTTTGTAAGAATTATGTATGTAAAAGAGTAGTGTTCTCAGGATTCTTATTTTTGTAAATTGACAAAAATATAGTTCTCATCATCTTAAATTTTTCTTAATTTTTTTTCTTTTGAGGGGAGTTTTTTTTACTGTAGAACTACGCGCTTTAGTTTTTTACATTTTTTTAACATGACTGTTCATTTTTTTGTAGCATATCATTTCAAAATACGTACATTTTATTTATGTGATGAATCAGTGAAGATTCTTCCTTATTTTTTTCCTAAAATCTAGGAATATTACGATAAAATAGCAAACAAATGAGTATAGAAAATATTAAAAAAAGAAGTGGGGAACTCGTTGCTTTTGATAAACAAAAAATAACGCAAGCCGTATACAAATGTCTCGAACAAATTGGACATAAAAATAGTCTTGAAGATGCAGAAAAAATTTCAAAAAAAGTAGATAAAAGAGTTACAAAATTTGTAAAAGATCATGGAAAGGATTTTGTACCAAGTGTAGAAGAAGTTCAAGACATGGTAGAGTTTGAACTCATGAAAGCTGGAATCTTCGAAGGAGCGAAAGCATATATTCTTTACAGAGAAGAAAGAAAAAAAGACAGATCAAGATCAATTTTCAGAAAGAGACTCAATCTTAAACCATATGAGTATCCAGAAGTACTAGAGTATGTAGATGCTATTCGTCATTCATATTGGGTACATACTGAGTTTTCATTTACATCTGATGTTCAGGATTTTAAAGTAAATGTTTCTCCTTCAGAGAGAAATGCTCTTCAAAACTGTATGCTGGCAATTGCCCAAATCGAAGTAGGAGTAAAAACATTCTGGGGAGACGTATATAAACATCTTCCAAAGCCAGAAATTGGTGCAGTAGGACAAACATTTGCAGAGTCAGAAGTCCGTCATATGGATGCCTACTCTCATCTCTTGGAAGTTCTTGGTCTCAATGGTGATTTTGAAAGACTCAAGAATATCCCTGTAATGAACAAGAGAATTAACTATCTCCAAGATGCACTGAAAAACTCTAAGTCGGATGAACCTGAAGAGTATACACACTCAATTCTCCTATTCTCACTCTTTATAGAGCATGTCTCTCTCTTCTCTCAGTTTCTGATCATCATGGCTTTCAATAAGCACAGAAATATCTTTAAGGGGATATCAAACGTAGTAGAAGCTACTTCAAAAGAAGAACAAATTCATGGACTCTTTGGTATCGAGCTTATCAAAATAATAAAAGACGAACATCCAACATGGTTTGACGATGAACAAAATAATGAAGTAAAAAAATCATGTATTAGAGCATTTGAAGCTGAGTCTGATATCATTGATTGGATATTTGAAGAAGGGGAGATAGATTTCCTTCCAAAGACAACGATAAAAGAGTTTATGAAAAATAGGTTTAATAAATCTCTTGAATCTATCGGACTTGAAAAAGTCTTTGAAGTAGATGAAGAAATATTAGCTGACACAGACTGGTTTGATGATGAGATCATGTCTACAAAACACGGAGATTTCTTCGTGAAACGTAGTACAAACTACAACAAGAGAAGTAAATCTATTACTTCAGACGATCTCTTCTAAATGATATAATACCTCAATTCTTTTCCCTGAAAGATTGTAGGACACAATCTCAGGGAAATTATTTACTCTAACAATATGATTATGGAATGGCTCAATGAATACTCTCGAAAATTTCTTGATAACGGTTACCTGATAAATGGTCAATCTGCGGAAGATAGAATTAGATTTATGGCAGATAGTGCTGAAAAGATTATTGGGAAAAAAGGTCTTGCGGACAAGATATATGACTACGCATCAAAAGGATTTTACAGTTTTTCTTCGCCTGTTTGGTCAAACTTTGGTCTTGAGAGAGGTCTACCAATTTCATGTTTTGGGTCATTTCTTGGAGATGATATGTCAAACATCCTCTATACGAATGCGGAAGTAGGGATGATGAGTAAATACGGTTGAGGAACAAGTGGATATTTCGGTGCGCTTCGTCCAAGAGGATCAGAAATTAAAAATAACGGAAACTCATCAGGAGCTGTTCACTTTATGCAACTTTTTGATAAAGGAATAGATATCGTATCACAGGGAGCTGTGAGAAGAGGATCATTTGCAGCGTATCTTCCAGTAGAGCATGATGATATCGAGGAGTTTCTAGAAATCGGGAAAGAAGGGAATCCAATTCAAAGAATCACAACAGGAGTAACTGTTACAGATGCGTGGCTTGAAGAAATGAAAGCTGGTGATCCTGAAAAGAGAGCTATCTGGGCTAAGGTTATTCAAGCAAGAGGGGAAATGGGATATCCATATATTCTCTTTACAGATAACTGTAATAACGGAGCTCCAGAAGTATACCAAGATAAAAAAATGAAGATACAAGCATCAAATCTTTGTACTGAGATTATGCTTCCATCAAGTACAGATGAATCATTTGTATGTTGTCTCAATTCTATCAATATTGCAAAATACGATGAATGGAAGGATACAGATGCAGTAGAGTGTATGATTTACTTCCTTGACGCAGTACTTCAAGAGTTTGTAGATAAACTCGCAGCCTTCAGAGATAGTGAAGATAAAGATGATAGACTTGCATTTTCATTTATGGAGCGAGCATACAACTTTGCTCACAACCATAGAGCGCTTGGCCTCGGAGCACTTGGATGGCATTCATACCTCCAATCTAAGATGATTCCTTTCGAACATCCAGATGCGATGGCTCTCAATAAAGAAATCTTTGAACTTATTCATAAAAAATCATACGCAGCCTCAGAGGAACTTGCAAAAGAGCTTGGAGAAGCTCCAGTTCTCAAAGGATATGGTCGAAGAAATACGACACTCAACGCGATTGCTCCAAACACTTCATCAGCCTTTATTCTCGGGCAAGTATCGCAGGGGATTGAACCATGGTGGTCAAATACCTACGTAAAGGACCTTGCGAAGATGAAAGTAACTATCAAAAACGGGGCTCTCGAAAAACTTCTTGAAGAAAAAGGGAAAAATGACAGAGATACCTGGGCATCAATCAGAGATCACGATGGATCTGTTCGTCATCTCGACTTCCTCTCTCAAATGGAAAAAGATGTCTTCAAGACATTCTCAGAAATCAACCAATTCGTGAT
>JAHDGX010000064.1 GCA_020631575.1 Candidatus Altimarinota bacterium
TCACTCTCATAATCATTCTCATGACTCAGTAAAAAATATTAAACTCGCATTCTTTCTGAATGTGTCTTTTACAGTTATTGAATTTATAGGAGGATTTTTCACTAATAGTGTGGCTATAATGTCTGACGCATTACATGATTTATGAGATTCCTTTTCTCTAGGTTTGGCTTGGTTTTTAGAAAAATATTCAAATAAAAAGAGAAGTCATACATTCTCATATTGATATAAAAGATTTTCTTTACTCTGAGCATTTATTAATGCTACTATTTTGCTTGTAGGGTCTCTCTTTATACTTACTGAAGCTATCCCACGTCTCATTACTCCTGAACCTTCTAACGCTTATGGAATGCTCTATTTAGCAATCTTTTGAATGTTGGTAAATGGATATGCTGTATATAAAACAGCAAATGGTAAAAGTATGAATGAAAGAGTGATATCTCTTCATTTATTAGAGGATGTTTTAGGTTGGATTGCAGTTTTTATAGTAAGTATTGTAATTTTATTTACTGAGTTATATATACTTGACCCTATATTATCTATACTAATAACTCTGTATATTTTGAGATGAGTTATTAAAAACCTGAAAGATACCTCACTACTATTCCTTCAAGCTAGCCCAAAAGATATAGATTCTAAAACGATTGATACAGCTTTAATGCAGCAAGAATATGTTACAGATGTTCACGATACCCACGTATGGTCTCTCGATGGAGACAATAATGTGATGACTACTCATCTCGTACTTAAAAAAGACACACAAGTGAGTGAGTTGCAAGATATCAAGAAAAAAACAAGAAAAATAGTAGGAGATTTATGAGTTCATCACGCAACAATAGAAATTGATTTTGAAGATGAAAAGTGTGATAATTATTGTCATTAAATCAGGTAAAAAATACGAATTTTTAAGAGGAAGTATTTTTGACTTTCCTCTAAAAATAGATACATTTCTCACGATTAATATACACAAATAGATATGAAGAAACTTCTCTCATTACTTATAATCTGTGCTGTTAGCGTTATGAGCTATATGTCTTTTACGTCTGCTTATTTTGATACGCATGATGTAAGTGTATGAGAAGAAAAGAGTACTGTATCTTACAGTGAATGTTGTGAATGATGACAGCAAGAGCTCGAATATACTGCAAAGCTCGTTCTATGTAATGATTGATGAATATGCCCTGATGGGAGTATTTGTGAATGTTGTATGTCTCCCTTTTCAGATTATCAATATTCTGTAAGATGAGATAATTCTTTTAGTAAGCAAAAAATAAAAAAAAGCCAGCTTATAGATTTTACTTTTATTGATTTATTTGAGAGTAATCTATACATAAAGCATATTTCTCATGGTAGTTTTTCTCAAAGTAATGATATTCTCTTTATTGAAAATGATTCATATATATCACTTACAGGGAGCGTAAAGAGTAACTGTTAGGTACCTTTGTATATGTGTAGATATTGTAATATTTACACTATATGAAGTTTCAGAAAAATATTTCAAACTTCTTTTATAAAGAAGTTTTTTTATACCAAGACTATACTATATAAATAATAAATGATGAAAGAAAATAATCCAATATTACAAGTTGGAGTATCTGTAATGATATGAATTATTACTATACTGGCTACCTATATTATTGTAGAGCTAAAAACTCAAGATGTTGCGAACGATGTAATAAATAAAACACTTACTTTGGAATATGAAAAAGTAGGATGAAAAGCAAACTACGAAAAAATAAATGAAATCCAGAAACAGCAAATTATAGAATGACTACAACAGTATGATGCTCAATGATGATCAGCTGGAAGTGACCAAAATACAGCAACACCTCCCACGCAGTGATGAGAAATTTCAACAGATACCATAAAGAGCATTAGCTCATGAGATAGTATTTATGTATTATGAAATCCTGATGCAGAAATTACTTGGGTTGAATACAGTGACATTGAATGTCCTTTTTGTAAGAGACTTCACGAATCTTGAGCTATTGAAGAAGTAATTGAAGCGTACGATGGAAAAGTAAATTTCATTTTTAAGCAATTTCCTCTTGGGTTTCATAAACAAGCACAAATGGAGGCAGAAGCATCTTTATGTGTAGGAGAGTTATCAGGAACAGATACATTTTATGAGTTTATTACACAGGCATTTAATGGCTCAAAATGAAATGGAGAATCATATACTAAAGAATCTATCTCTGAACTTGCAGGAACTCTATGAGTGAATAAAGATGAAGTACTCTCGTGTATAGAGAGTTGAAAATATACTCAGGAAGTTGCAAAACAAATGGATGAAGGATCAACTCTATTTGGAATTACTGGTACTCCAGGAAACGTACTAATTAATAATAAAACAGGAGCATGGGATAAACTCCCAGGAGCGTACCCAGCATCTGCTTTCAAAGAAAAAATCGATGCTTTATTACAATAGTGACTCATTTAAGGATTTTATTTTTTAATAGAGATAATGAGGATTACAAGAATAATAGCTGTATTTACTTTATTTGTAATTATAGCTTCGTGTTCAGATATTACTACTACAGAAAACAAAGATATGAAAGATGAAATAAGTGATGAACAAATAGAAAAAATAAAGAAAGAACTATTATCTGGAAACGAGGAACAGTCTTTTGTAGAAAGGGTATCATTAGCAAAATTTCAAGAAAAATTATCAACGCAAGCATATACTCTTTTAGATTTAAGAACAACGCAAGAATTACAAGATACTTGAATTATTTCCTGAGCTGAAAATATAGATTTTTATAATAAGGATTTTAGGGGTCAATTAGATACTTTGGATAAAAACAAAAAATACCTCATCTATTGCAGAAGTGGCAATAGAAGCTGACAAGCTCTTGAAACTATGAAACAAATGGGTTTCACTACTGTCTATGAGCTTGAATGATGAATTAATGGCTGGATTGCATCTGGTTGAGACACTGTTAGCATTAATACACAATAATATGACGAGTAAAAACTGAAAACGAAATATATTTTTAAGTCCTATGTATATAGTAAAAATTTTATTTATAGCTGTATTTATAAGTGCTTGAGTATATAGTGCTCATTCGGAGGATGTCATTCGATTAGACTTCAAACTTACTACTAATATATATTTAGACTCTCAGAAGGTAGATAATACTTACTTTCTTTATGAATCTGATACTGACATTAGCGGCTATAGCTTAAGCTCTCAATGTGAGGTAAATTCAAAATTTATTTGAAAAAATAGATGATACTATTTGTTTAAAGTAAGATACTTGGATGATCTGTGTGATGACGGTACAATTTCTCTTATAGATTCCAACTCTCAAATTATTAGAAATGAATCTCTTAATATAGTGAAAAAATCATATCTATATGATTATTTCTTAGATTTTAGTACCCAAGACTTAGAAACATTTAAGAATACTCTCATAGAGAGAAAAAGCACATTAGTCTCGTCTTTGAATAATGATTCAAACATCAGATTACAGCAACAAAGAAAAATAGATGAATGAGAATATGTGCTGTGAATTATATCTCATATCATTCTGCAAAGGAAAGAAAAATATATAATACCCGTTGAGTGAGGAAGTATTTCAGAGAATCCATCGCGAGTGCCAAATGCAGGAAGACCCTACAGAGAGGATATAACTGATGGAATTCATCATTGATGGGATGTGTATTGACCACTAGAAGACAAGACAATAGCTCTGGGTGATGCCTTAGTAATTCGAGTAGTAAGAGACTTTGAGTATTCAGATTTATGAAAGCTCAATAGATCATCTGTTCTCTCAGAATTAGATGAGGCTAAAAATTTAGATATATATAGATGAAATCAAGTGTGGCTCAAGACTATGAAGTGAGATGTTGTTTTTTATAGTCATCTCACAGAGATTTCTGATACTATTGTAGAATGAAAAATAATAAATCAGGGGGATTTTATATGAACTACGGGAATAACAGGTGTACCAGATAAAAATTATACTGATTATCATCTTCATTTTACGATTCATAAAAATCCAAATATACCAAAAAAAGCCTGAAAGAATACTATTGATGATTATTTGTTATGGGATTGGTATTTCAAGTGAGAACCGATTTCGTATGTGCTACAAAACCAAAACAAA
>JAHDGX010000009.1 GCA_020631575.1 Candidatus Altimarinota bacterium
GTCTTAGAAACCAGTGCTTAACGCGTGCGAGTTCGAGTCTCGCCCTGGGCACCAAAATTTCTGTAAAGAAATTACACTCCAAAACTAAGTGAATTCGATTGCATCTTCGCGATGCTCGATGTAACTTTCCTTCCGATTCGCTAACGCTTATCGCAAGATAAACTTAATTTTTTGTACCGTATTGAGCGGGCAAGTAAAAACAAGAAACATTATGAAAACAGGTATACACCCAGATTCAAAAGAAGTAAAAGTAGTATGTTCATGTGGTAACACATTTCCTACAAACTCTACTGTAAAAGATGATGAAATAAGAGTTGAAATATGTTCAAAATGTCATCCTCACTATACTGGTGAAAAACGTATTCTTAAAACTGGTGCAGTTGATAAATTCTACGCTAGACAAAAGAAAATGGAAGAAATGGTAAAAAAGAAAAAATAATCATTTCAAATACAAAAAGTCTCAGGATTTAACTCCTGAGATTTTTTATTTTTCAAATTTATGTAAAATGATATTTTTTCATTTGATAAAATATATTTGACATAAAAAATACTTTCATATAATCTGTGTACATTCATATTTTGTTTAAGACCGTGGGCTAAGATATATAAGACCTACCGAGACAAAGAAAGAAAATCTAGGACTTTGTGCAATACAATTCCCTTCATTATCTCTCTTGCTCTCGCAAGAGAGATTTTTTATACATATGAATTAAAAACTTTATTTAATTAGAACTTGAGAAATGGCTGTTACTAAACAACAAAAAGTTGAAATTCTTGCAGATTTAACTGCAAAATTCAAAGAAGCTAAATCTATCGGTTTTGCAACATCTGACACACTCACTGTTGCAGAATTTGGAGATTTAAGAAACTCACTACGAGAAGTTGATGCAACATATACGCTTGCAAAAAAGACTCTTATGAAAATAGCATTAAAAGATGCTCTTGGAATCGATGTTGATCTCTCTGATCTTCCTGGTCAAATCGGTGCTGTATGTAGTAACGATGATGCTATGGCAGGTCTTGGAAAGGTTAACGATCTCGTTAAAAAACCAAAAGGTGCTAAAATTACCTGGGCTCTCTCTATATTTGAAGGAGAACTTAAAAATTTAGAAGAAACAAAAGCAATTGCTGGAATGCCATCAAGAGATACTCTTCTTGGAAGACTCGTTGGTTCTATGCAATCTCCACTTTCTGGTCTTGCAAGATTCTTCGATGCTGCTGCTAAAGAACTTGAAACTCAAGGAAAAGAAACAGTTGGAACACTCGAAGGAGAAGCTAAAGCTGAGCAGGCTCCTGCTGCAGAAGACTCGAAGGAAGAAGCTAAAGTTGAAGAGAAAGCTCCTGAAGCATCAACTGAAGCTCCTGCTGAAGAAAAAACAGAAGAAAAAGCTGCATAATTATAGCTTAGTATACATTTCCTGAAAATATTTTCAGGAAATGCTACTAGTTTATAACTAGGACTTGTAGAACTGTATTCAGTATCTCAAAAACGGGGATACTTCCCTATGAGGGCTATTGAACAAAATTTCTACAAGAATTAATTTTTATTTTTATAATTTCCCAAAAATGGCTGAATTATCAAAAAACGCTGCTAAGGTAATGGACTTAGTAAAAGATCTTACAATCGTTGAACTTAACGATCTTGTAACTGCAATGGAAGAAGAATTTGGTGTATCTGCTGCTGCTCCTGTTATGATGGCTGGAGGTGCTGCTGGTGGTGCTGAAGACGCTGGTCCTTCTGCATTCGACGTAGTTCTTACTGCTGCTGGTGGTCAAAAAATCGCTGTAATTAAAGTAGTAAAAGAAATTACTGGTCTTGGGCTTAAAGAAGCTAAAGATATCGTTGATAACGGTGGAACTGTTAAAGAACAAGCTGCAAAAGAAGAAGCTGAAGAAATCAAAGCTAAACTTGAAGAAGCTGGAGCAACTGTTGAACTTAAATAGTTTTTCTTATAATAAAACTGAGTTATCTCCATGATTTCTCAGTTTTATTTTCTATTCGGGATTAGCCAAGTGGTAAGGCAGGGGACTCTGAATCCCCCATCGTAGGTTCGATCCCTACATCCCGAACCAAATAAACATCAAAAAACTCTGAGAAGTACCTCAGAGTTTTTTTAATTTATATAATTTTTGAAATTAATATATAGATAATATATGCACCTCACAGAAGTAATAATAATAAAACTCCATACCAGAGTAACAATATTAATTTCCAAATAGACCAAATCTTGAATCCTGTCTTAACGACCGATGATACATGCTTATTTTTCTGAGAAAACTGGGTAATATTTTCTTCATGCTCTCAGAGTAAATCAAGAGCTCTCTCTTTTGAGACAAATAGAGAAATCAGAACTCGTAGCATACTATCCTTCTAAATTTACAAACTCTGTTCTATCTCCATCAAGATCTGCTCATACCTTATGTATTTTCACAGCTTCTGTGTGCTGACCAAGTGTGTTTAGGAATATATCCTTTCCTTCCCCAAATGGTACTACGACTTTTGCTTCTATGTTTTCAAATATTTTTACTGCATCCTTTGTCCCAATAATGATTAAAATATCAACATCTCCAAAAAATCCTACTATCTCTTCTTTGAGGTCAAAACTATCAGACTGAATAATACACATATGTTTCCCATCTACGAGAAATTTGTAAAATAGGAGATCCGTATACTGCTTCACCTCTAGGAGATTTCCTGATTTTTCATATTCCCCTTGATGTGTTACATCAAAATCATCCATTCTCACTTCTCTTGAATCAACGTTGTATGTTATTTCTTTTTTATCTGCATTTTTTACGCAAATAGTATTTGATGATTTATAGCTAATTTCTATCATATTTTAATAATTTTTAAATAAAAAATGGTTTATTTCTATAGATAATTCCACTGAGATCAAAACGTATAGAGAGTTTTTTTACTTTTTCTATATCTACCCATTCGTATCAGGTGAATCGCTCTTCTTTTCGTACTATTGGAGTTTGCGTTCCATGGTATTTCACAATGAATAAGTACACATCTTTATCGATTACTGGATTATCTTTGAGATATCCAGCTGTGTATGTATAGCTGAGTTTTGTAACAAATTTTATAATTTCTAAGTCGCTCTCTGGCACTCCAGCTTCTTCTGAGATTTCTCTCACTGCTGTGTCCTTTGCTACTTCTCCTTTCTCTATTTTTCCCTTTGGAATAACAAGCTCTTCTTGTTTTCTAGAATTAAGCCATCTTAGGAGAAGTATTTGCGGCTTTCCATCTTTTATTCTGTATACCACTCAACCCGACGATTTTTCGTATTTTCGAGCCATAATAAGTGTTTACTGGTGCCAAGTATGTAATTATTTCAATAATACGCAGAAATACCTCTAAAGCAAGTTAAATATTTTTGCCTGAGACAAAAATATATGTTACGATATAGGTACAAAAAACAAAAATACAAATAAAAATTATACCGTGCAAGAAGAATACGACATTCTCGCTGGCTTTGATATCATTGAGATTCAGGAAGAAACTGTTCTCGATACATCAAGTCAAAATGTATCTGATATAGCATCAGAAGCTTCTTTTGATGAGATGATTTTAGAAATAGAAGATGCGAGTGATAAAACGAGTAATCAAGTTCTAGAAACAAAAAGTAGCAAAATCTCTGAAATTTCGAGTCCAAAGATGCAACATCACTCTTCATGGACAGGTCTCGTATGAGGATGTATTTTTATGCTTAAATACTGCGCTACTTCCCTGTGTATATTTGCAGTTTTGATGCTCGCAGCAAATTACTCAGCATATTTTAATCTTGCGTATAGCATCATATACGCTGAAGAATTGAAAACGACTCAAAAATCTTTGATAGAATCAGTTGCGGCAGCAAGTATCAATGAAGAAGATACAATAATTGAAGAAAAAGAAGTAAATACATTCAAAAATATTAATCCTGAAAAAGAAATAAAGATAAAGCATACAACAAGTATTCACTCTATGTGAAACCTTACAAAAGGTATGTCTCAAGAGGATATTAAACTCCCTATAGAGATAACTCCGTATGAAAATAGAATCATTATTCCGAAAATCTGAAAAAATATCCCTCTCGTAGATATTAAACAACAAAAAGTAAGTGGAGTAAAAGAACTTAATAATATCTTCATGGATGAGCTTGAAAATTGAGTTATTAGGTATCCATGAAGTGCGAAACCTGGAGAAAATGGAAATTCATTCATCTTCGGACATTCATCAAACTTTCCATGGATGAAATGAGATTACAATGATGTGTTTTCTCTCCTTGATCATGTTACTTATGACGATGAAGTAGTTGTTTACTATGGACAAGAAAAACATACCTATAAGATTCGTACAAAAAATGTAATCTCTCCGGGAGACGTTTCAGTTCTTGAAAATGACGCATCGGATGATAAGTCAAAACTCACGCTTATGACTTGTTGGCCAATTGGAACTACTCTTAATAGATTGGTGCTTACCTGAGATTTAATATCAGTAGAATAAAAATGATAGGATTTAGTTACGTATATAAAACCCCTGAAGAAATACTTGCCTCAACAGCAAGTATTTCGAGTTTATGAATTATTGATATGTGACTGGTTTTATGAGCTATTGGATTTACATTTATAAGTGTATTTCTCATCATTCCAAGCATCGTTATTGCTCATGAGCATGCTGTAAAACAAAAAGAAAAAAGAGGAAAAAAGAAGCTCCTCACGCAGATCCTTCTGCAAAAAGAGATAGAAGATGAAGTAGAAAAAGAGGTAAAGATAGAAGAAGAGGTCTCTGTGACATAAAAAAGTACCTTCCAGCAGAAGGTACTTTTTTATTATTTTTTATAATAATGCTGGGCAAAAGTTATATCTTTTTCATGTAAATAACTTGCAAACTCAATCCCAAGATATCTCCAATGCCATGGCTCTATATCATATCCATCCACCTCTCTCCCGTTTTTATATGGATTATGGTATCCATATAAATGCGCGTATTCATCAAACCATTCATAAAAGCTCGTAAGCCGAGGAGATGAATCCCAGTAAGCCTGACTCGAGGCAGACCACACATCAATTCAGAGTCATGACTGATGTTCAGAGTGTCCAGCTTTTGCGCAGAGGTTATCAGGACAACCTCGAGCTTTTATACCTGCCTGATAATTATAACTTCTATAAGTACTCACTACTGTGACTTTTTCTCCTCTATCTGCATAAAAATCCTCTGCTAGGGCTTCAAAAGCTTCTGCAGCTTTTTCTCTCAGCTGAGCATTTCACTTGGTATCTATTATATGTGTTCTATCAAGTCTTCTCATATCCTCCGGAACATATCACCTCTGCGTAAAAGAAACACTTGGATCCACATATTTTGTATATGAATCATCACTTATCAGATCTAGATTTTTAATTCGTTTTTCTTTCTGATATTTACTCAAGAGCTTTGTGGCAAGCTCAGGAGTAAGAAAAAGTTCTTTTTGTTCTAATGCATAATTTTTAAGAAAATTTTCAATGTATCCGCGTAATGCTTCTCCATACCTTTCTGGTATAAGGCTATGACCAAAACCATCTATTTCTATAAAATATTTCTTATCAGCTGGTGAGTTATCATATACTAATTTTCACTGCCTAAAAGAAACGACCTTATCAATATTTCCATGAATAATAAGTGTTGGTTCATCTATGTCTTTAATCGATTCTTTTGAAATGTAACTATTCGGAAGAAAAAATAATTTTTGAAGAGGAAATCAAAAAGTATCTTCAGATACATCATAGCGAGAAGCGAGCGGAGAGAATAAAACTAATGAATCAAAGTCTTTCTCTTGTGCAAAATCAACTGCAAGAGCTGTTCAAATGCTGTATCACCAAATTATAAGGTTTTCCTCCTGAAATCACAGCTTTTGCTTCATATTCTCATAAAATATCTTTGTCACATCTCTGTTTTCCTCAAGATATGGAAGTCCTGTAGATTCAGCATATCATGGATATTCAAGAGCTATAACCGAGTAGCCAAGATTAGAAATATATTGAATATCTGAGTAAAAGTACTCAAGTGGAGCCCCATTCCCATGAAAATAATATACTACCTTTTCACTCTCATTATCTATATAGAGTCCTGTAATTTTATTTCCAGCACTAGAAGTGTATTCTACTTTTTCAGCTACTAACAAGCCAGCAGGGTGATTTATTATTTCTTTCAGATTAATATCTCTTCCAGGGAATGTTATAAGTGTTTCGATTCTCGCTGCGGCAAAAAACAAGAATACATAACTGATACATAGTCATACAAAAAGTACCCATAGAAATACTACAAACCTCCACGAACTGAAATAATCTATTATGAGTTTAAACTGCGTTTTCACTCGATTCTTAAATCCTATTTTTTTCTTTTTTGTTTTCTTTACTGCTGACATTTTTTATTTTAAGAAATTACATCTATAACATATTCTGATTCTGAGATCTGTCTCATCTTTCCGTCTAAATCTGATATATCTTGCAGTAGACTATTACAGAGCCAGTGGATGTACTCTCATTTCACTTTTTTCACCCCATGAGTGATTTTTTTGAGCTCTTCATCTCTTTCAGTAAGGAAATTTATTCTCACATATGGTGTTCGTATATTCTTCCAATCTATCGTTTTTGCGTATGAGCCTGGAAGCATATCGATGATATAATCAGCCTGCAGGCTATCAAGAGTTTGTGTAATCTGATCTCACCAAAACTTGTAGAGTCACTTTGTTTCTATCGGAAGCTTATAGTTTCAAATAGTATCTTGCGGCTTTACAAGTCCATACATACCTGAAAGTACGATAAAATTTCTATCAAAATAATCTCTTCACTGCTTACTCATACTATCATACGCTATAGCATTATACATCACTCAAATATATCGTTCTATAGCAGGAAGTAGACAAGAATTCTCTATGTTTTTATTCAACTCTATTCCCTCCTGATATCTATCTCACTTGCATTTGAGATCTTTCTCAGTCGCATTAACAGCAATATCATACGGCCTTTGAAATACAAAACTCAGATCTTCATGTCACTCTGATCATCATGGATTCTTTCCTTCTGATGGAGGAAGTAAATATATTAATTTCATAGAAATATTTTATAAATCTCACTTCTCTATCATAGCCAGAGAAAGTTTAATTTCAAAGTATGATATATTTTTATTTCACTGCTCTTCAAGTGCTTGTTTTATAGGTTTGAGCTGCATATTTTCTAAAATAGCAACTGACTGAGTAGCAGCTTTTACCATCTTTCAGTGCTGCACGGAAACAAGTTCAAGTACTTTCATAAGAGAAATATCTCCTTGCTGATAGAGCTGCACTATATGACTCTCTATAGTTTGGACTCACAGTCACCTCTCTTTGGATATCTCATTTACGCTCATTCCCCCCTCAAAAAGAACAAGAGTATCTTTATAGGTTTGTCCCTTTAGAGATTTTTTCCCAGGAGACTGAGATCCAGTTTTTCATGATTTTTTGGAAGTATTTTTTATCTTTTGCATCACATAGCCATTGAGATCAGAAATATTTTGCGTGATATACACATTTTTATACAGTGCTGCTCCCCCATACTCAGTCACTCAAATACAAGGGTACTTCCCATCTGTCTTAAATAGAAAGTCTTCCATTATCAGAGCTTCAAAAAGAGCTGTTACCATCTCAAGGGTCATATCTGAAAATACTCCATAATGCTCATAATCATCCAGATGCCAATCTGTTATTCTTTTATCATGACTTCCAGATAGGAGCTTCGCAAGCAGCGTTGCTCAAAACTTTTCATTATATTTTTTTACTGTTTCTAGAACGATACCATAGGTAGAAGCTGGAAGAAATTTTTTCTTATCATCCTCAGAAATACTTCCAGACTCCAGGCAATAATCACAGAGTTTACAATTGGCTTCAAGATTTTTCAGGTCTTCCTCATCTCAAAAATACTCAAGAATAAACTTCTTGCGACATCATGGGTAAAATAGCAATCTCTTAATTTGCTCAAGTTTAAAATATCCTTCCACTTTGAGCATTTCTTGCCGTTTCCAATCTATCATCAGATGTGAATGTTGCCGTTTTTCCTGAAGAAGAGTGAGTCCACGTCCTCTAAAATCTGATTCACTGTCTGTCTGCTCAAGTCCTCTTCTCAGAATACTGTATTTCTCTAAAATTTTTACGATAGATCAGACAATCATATCGTTTCAAATTCCTGATTCACTTGCCATAGTATAGTAGGTTTTTGCGACTCTCAGTCATTTTCCTTCTCATAGCTTTTGCTGCCCGTAGAGATAATCGTAAAAATCTAGTACTATTTTTTTATCTGGATAGGTATTATCTATAAAAAATTCTTGGATTTTCGTGTCTCCATAGCTCGCAAGTACGACTCAATAACTCATCTTCCCATCACGACCAGCTCTTCCAACTTCCTGGTAATAGTTTTCTATACTTCCAGGTAGATTATAGTGGATAACAAAACGAATATCTTTTTTATCGATTCACATACCAAAAGCGTTGGTAGCTACCATGACTTTGTACTCATCGTTCATGAACTTATTTTGCTCATTTTCACGAACCTCAGCTGTGAGGTCTCACTTGTACACTCCAGTCTTTACTCACTTTGAAATCAGATACTCACTCAGTTCTATAACATGTTTACGACTCGAGCAATATATGATTCCTGTTCCAGGGGTTTTTTCTATAATCTCAAGAGTTTTGGATTGTTTATCATCCTTTTGTGAAACCTCACGTACTACTAAAATAATATTTTTCCTATCAAATCATGTGATAAAGCTTGTATATTTTCCTAGTCAGAGTCGCTCTACTATATCTTTGCGGACTTTTGGAGTTGCTGTTGCTGTCAGTCAGACTATTGGAAAAGATCTCGATTCTCATCAAAGCGTTTGTATAAAAGATTTAATCTTCATATAGCTCGGACGAAAATCATGTCCCCACTGAGAGATACAGTGTGCTTCATCGATAGCTATAAGAGCTATTTTTGTTGATTTTAAAATTCCTATAAACTCATTTGAGTTCAAACGTTCAGGAGCGATATAGAGAAATTTTATTGCCTGAGTGTCAGTACTATCATAGTATCTCAGCTCATGCATAATCTCAGCTCTCTCTGCTCAGCTCAGAGTTGAATTTATCAGTTCAGCACGTACTGAGAGCTCTCTGAGAGCATCAACCTGATCTTTCATAAGTGAAATCAGAGGAGAAACAACAATAGTAATCCCGTCTCTCACAATACCTGGAAGTTGATAGGTAAGAGATTTTCACCCTCCCGTTGGCATAAATACTAAAGTATCATTCCCCTTACAAATAGAGCTAATTATCTCTTCTTGGCCTTCCCTAAAACTCTCAAGACCAAAGGTCTTTTGCAATATATTTTGGAGTTCTTTTTTCATGTATTTTATTATGTAGTTTTTCCTGAGTTATTCAATCTAATATACAAAAACCGTATTTGCTGAGAATATAATAATCTGGTACTATATAAAGTATTACACATATACTCTCATAAAATGCCACACAATTCTATTTCTGAAAGTCATGAAAAATTAGATTCTATAAATAATACAATAGAAATTTTTTTTACCTTAACAAAAGCTGAGAGAGAAGTTTTAGAAAAATTACACCAAGGGAAAGGATTGAAAGAAATTGCCCATGAATTATGAGTTTCAGAGGGAGCAATCAAGCAGAGACACAAAAACGCTAAGATTAAATGCAAAAGTTTAAATACTTGAGCACGAGCTCTCTATTCAGAAGTTCTATGAATAACTCAGATAGTAAGTCTTGTTTACGATGTACCTACATCACACTTACTTAGTTGAAAAACAAAGGATAATACAAAGAATAAAGAATTGTTATTATTATATATCAAAAACTTAAGAAAAACAACAAGTGAAGTATGGCCAACACTAGTCACACAGGTTCAGAGAAATGCACGTCTATGAGTAAATAATGCTCTGGATTCAAACAGTAAATAAAGTGCTTTTTACTCTTTAAGTATCCTTCCATATTCAACAGAAATACTCAATATTATTTATAGTATAATTATAAAAATAGTACAAAAGTTTTGACAAGCTTTCTCATTTTCTTAGATTGAAAGATACGTTCTGCGTTACAACATCCAGGCATGTCGGGTCCTCCCAATGACTTGCTCTTGATGAATTCAGGACGATTGCAACAGGGAACGAAAGGATATTTCCCATGATGACTCCAGGTCAAACAACTGCAACTGCTAAGCGCCGCGACCGGTCGACAGCAACAACACAATCTTTGGGCCACAGCGACACACATCGTCAGCGGGGCCACGGTTCGCATCAGACCACTGCCATCGGCGAAGGTTCTGCAGCGTCCGACCAAATCGTCATCTAAGGCGAGTTGGACATGAAACTTTGGGGGGCCTTTAGGCCCCTCTTTTCTTTTGGATTAAATAATTGATTTCTCACCTAAAATCCCTAGTATACTAGACATATATTTCATATATTTTTTGCCTAGGATGGAATACTACAGCGAACATGATCCGAGACAGAAGGATATAAGTGCTGAGGATATAATGAGTCTTCTATATTCTATGAAACGCTCAAAAGAAAACCATGCTCTGTTGACTGAATATTTTTTGCATGAGTTTGCAGTCAATCCATCCCACCTTATTTCTGTCCTGAAAATCATTAAAAAAGATCTTGCTGATAACTCAAACCCTGAACGAGAAAAACTAGCAAGAAGATATTTGCACGTATTTTCGTTTTTATGTGAGAGATTTGGTTTATACGAGGATAAGCTAGAACTAGATGATTTATGTTTTTCTATTAATCACCCTGAAGAATATTTACGATTTAAAAAAGAACTTTCTGATTATCAAAAAAATTCTGCTTCTATTCTCAAACAAGTAAAAACTTCTTTTGAAAAAGAAATATCATCACTCTGAATACATTTTGAAATAAAATGAAGATACAAAAACCTCTATTCTATATATAAGAAGTGTGAAAAAAAGAAAATAAAAAAAGTCCTCTCACTCGGAGATATTTTTGCGTTTCGCATTATACTTTATGAGGATACAAACATATGTTATGATGTTCTCAATATCCTTCATGATGCATATATACCCCTCCCTCATAGATTTAAAGATTATATAAGTATACCGAAAATCAATGGTTACCAATCAATACACACATGACTTATCGGTATCTGCAAAAATTTAGATATTGCTATCGAGGCTCAGATTCGAACGAAAACTATGGATGATATAGCAGAATCTGGTATTGCAGCACACTTCCTTTATGCAAAAAATAAATCTACGAAACTTATAAACGAGAAAGAACAAAAACTCATAGAACATCTCGAAGAGGTGGCAGAGAGTATCCCTCAAAGTCCGAATATATATTGTCTTTCTCCTGCTTGAGATATACTCAGACTCACAAGAGGAAGTACTACAAAAGATTTCGCATATAAAATACACTCAAAGCTCCCACAAAAAGCTCGTTATGCATTAGTAAATAACAATAAACAAAATATGAACTATATCATGAAAAATTTTGATACTGTGCGAATTGTAACTTCCTAAAATATCAAATATGATAACAAATACTGTATATAGAAAACTTCTAGAAAACATGGCTGAGGCCGTATGGATGGGTGATGAAAACGAAAAAACAGTGTATGCAAATCCTAAATTTTGCAAACTTGTTGGATATTCTCTTGAAGAAATGATTGGAAAACAATCTTACATATTTTGGGATGAAGAATCTGCAAAAAAAGTAAAAAATACAAATACTTCTAAAAGAAAAAAAGGTGAAAGCTCAAGTTACACTTGAAATCTACTCTCCAAATCTTGAGAAAAAATATCTGTTATGCTCAACTGAACTCCATTGCCTGACGGTGGAACAATAGGTATCATGACAGACCTAAGAGAATTGAAAGAAAAAGAATCTATTTATCGTCAACTCGTTGAAAACATGGCTGAGGCCGTATGGATGGGTGATGAAAACGAAAAAACAGTGTATGCAAATCCTAAATTTTGCAAACTTGTTGGATATTCTCTTGAAGAAATGATTGGAAAACAATCTTACATATTTTGGGATGAAGAATCTGCAAAAAAAGTAAAAAATACAAATACTTCTAAAAGAAAAAAAGGTGAAAGCTCAAGTTACACTTGAAATCTACTCTCCAAATCTTGAGAAAAAATATCTGTTATGCTCAACTGAACTCCATTGCCTGACGGTGGAACAATAGGTATCATGACAGACCTAAGAGAATTGAAAGAAAAAGAAGAAAACGAAAAAATACTCTATAATGCCGTTCAGTATTCTACAGATGCTATAATTATGTGTAACCCTAAGTGAGAAATTACTTCATGGAATAAAGGAGCACAAATAATCTTCTGACACAAGAATACCGTTATTTGAAAAAACATATCTTCTCTGTTCGATAAAGAGGATATATCTGAAATACTACGATCTGATGAAGTTGTAAATAAATATGAACTCATATGAAAACATAAAAATAAATCTAAACTAGATATTTCTGTAACACAGACACATATTTTTGATATCCATAAAACTGAAATTGCTTCTTATCTTTTGATTTGCCGAGATATAACAAATCATAGGAAAATCGAACTTGAAATGGAATCCAAGTATAAGAAAATTCGTGAAGTATATAAAAGTATAGGAGTTATTAAAAGACAGTCTGACTATATCTTTGAACTTTTAGAAATGTCAGAAAGTTATCACTATGATAATCAAAGTATCGGTGATTTTATTGTAACTTCTATTATTATGCTCACTCATGTTGATGGATGCGAACTTAGAATACTTGATAAAAAAGAAGATAAGCTCGATATGATTTCTCACTTTTGATTCTCTCAAGATTGGGACGGAAAAAAAAGGATTACTTTAAAATGATCTCTTGCAGAGCAAGCCTATAAAAATAGAAAACCATTGAAAATTATTGATATACTTAAAGAACCTAAGTATCAAACTCCTGCATTAGCAAGAAAACATGGTATGACCTCTCTTCTACTTATCCCTCTTATAAGTTGAGGTGACCTCATATGAGTCATATCCCTTTACACTAAAGCCAGTAAAAAACTAGAAATATTTGAAAATGAATTTATAGAAAAATACGCGAAAGTTATACAACTCGTACTAGCAAATTCTATATAACCCTAAAGTCATCTTGATAAGACCTCAAGAGAATTTATGAGTATAAATTTTCAAGAATCTATCTTTAAGTGTGGTTCATTTCAGGATACAGCGTCTCGAAAACCTTGCATAATTCTTCAAGGCCCCACTTTAAAGTTTTTAAGGAAAAAGCTTCTGTATTTTTCCTCTTCTAGTTCATCCTGAAGCCTATCAAGAATTCCCTTTTGTGTCATATCTATTTCTGGATGCCATTGCATTCATATTATTCTATCATTTAATGCAGAGTAAGCTATAGGATTTCAAGTTAATACATCTCATGCTATAAAACTTAACTTTCAGCCATGATGTCATCTTTTCAATGTATCTCATCATGTAAGCCACCCGGTATGAGTCATTGAAGCTGTAAAATAGTCTGGTATACCCCTAAAAATATCGTGCTTTGGTTGTGTACTACCCGGTGATTTCCAGATTCCTACATTTGTTGCTCAAAATTGTGCCATTCCTGGCTTTGTAGCTACCATACCTTCATGATACTTTTCTCATATCAGATCTCACATAACTTGGTATGAAGCACATACTGCTAATTGTCTCAACTTAGGATTTTCTTCAAGAGCTTCTAAGAGTCAGACTCCTATATGTTCTTTAAAAGATAAGCCAAAATTATCATAAGCGTCTGTCCAACTTCCTCATCATATAATAATTCCTCCATGTTCTTGATATACTCACAACTGGTCTTGAATATGTTGAATGTGACGAATAGTGTCACCAGAAACTTCATCTAGTGGGCGAAAACTCATGGGAAGAATAAGGACATTATCCCTTACCCAGTTAGATCAAAAAATACTTTTTAATTCTTCTAGCATAAAATCATTCGTTATGCAGTCTTGATAAGAAAGAAAGCATATTGGCTTATACTGATGAATTCATGGTCTTGAAGATACTCTTTTAGCATGAGAATTTACATTTGCTTTAAATCTCTGGGCTCTTTGAATAAATATAGTTTCTTGTCATAAAAGTTCTGAGTTATCAGGAAGTCAATTGATCTTCTCATGATATCTCCTGTTTATATCGCTAAATTTTCAACTTTCTCCATCTCAGTATCTTGGAAACGTATAGACCTGTCATGATTTTAAAGGTCGTAAACTTCATGATTCAGTTGCTGCTAAGTTTCCTTCGTACGTATGTAGTTGCATCTCTACTCTTGACTCAACAGAAGCTATTATATCTTTAATATCTTGAGAATCTAGGATTTCAGTCTCGTCATTTATTCTTATTTTTTGACGTAGAAATTTTTTATAATCATCGATACTTGTCATATCATTAATATCCGCAAGTATACGTAGTGTAAGTATTGGTGTAATATCTTTTAGCTCTTTTCAATTGTATTCTTCTAATAGTCTTTTTAATACTTCATCTTCTAACATAGCTTGAGTATCAGAAGATAGCTCACTTATATGATTTTTGTCTCGAATATCAATGCCCCACTGGTATATTTCAATAAAAGCAGATAAAATAGAATTTACATAGGGGGTAGTTTCTTTTTCAAGTGCTTTTTCTAAAAGTGATACTTCCGTTGCCGTTTTTACAAGAGCTTGAAATTCTCGGAAAATATCTACTGTCCCACTTACTGATCCAGCTTTAGTGATTTCAAAAAGTCTTTTTCTTACTTTATTTACTATTTTGATATATGGCCTAGATAATGTTTCTTCTAAGGTTTCAAACTCAATATTTTTCTCAAAAAATTTAAATTTTTCCGTATCAGTAAGATAACCTTTAGGATGTTTTTTTTGTATAAAAACACTTAATGGTCTACGGGTAGCACCGTCAATTACAACTTCTACCTTAAAATTATGTACTCATAACTCTCTTATTACTTTTGAAATCTCCTGAAATCGATATATACGTGAAAAAGATGCTTTTGCACCATCGGTTGTCAAAACTCAACCAGGCACAAGAGCTTGAAGATTTTGCTTTATATCCTGTCTAAAAATTTCATCATCTTCATGGGAATCAGATCTAGTAGCACTAAACAAATGCACAGGTTCTTCAACCAGATTCGGTATATCTGTAAAATATCACTGAGAAAAATCACCAAAGTACATATCTGTTTCTTGATTGAGATTGATACCACAATCAGTATTTCATATCTGAAAGAAGAAATCCTGAGTAAAAAATTCTGAGAGCAAATCTGTCGGTGATAAATCACTATCAAACACTCAGAGGCTATCTCAAAACTTTTGTTTTAATAAATCTTCTGGAATGTCTATATTATCTCATTGAACAGCAATCCTATTAATTGAAGATTTTACACTATCAAGTTCTGATTGTATTTTTTTTTCTAATGCATTTAACTTTCCAGTAATAAAAACGATACTATGATCCTTCCTTGGAATATACTCTCATTCAAATAATTGCCTAAGATCTCTAATTACAATGTCATCTAAAACATAACCCTCTTGAGATATTTTGTTTCTCAATCTTCTCACAGAGTTGGCCTTCTGGTGACGATGCTTTTTTCAAGTTTTTAAAAATGACTCAAATCTATTTGAAATATATTTTTTTGTATCACTCGCAGAGTATCATAATAATCTCATGAGTATTGCTTGAAGCTCAAGCGGGAGTACCCTAGGAGTATCATATTCAAAGTGTCATGAAGTTTTTATCTCTCAAGTTTCAGGATTAAACAAAAAACCAAGTTCTTCTCATGGATCCATTGAAAAGTTTCTAAGCTCTTCAAAAATATCGTTTACATCACAGAAAGAGTCTTTTTTTTCGAGGTTTTCTACTCTTGTATCATTTTCTCTATACCATCTATTCTTTAATCGAATCTTTAAAACAGCTCAGAGAATATTTATAAAATTTATAACATTTTTATTATCTAAATGTTCATTTTTTACAAATTTTAATAAAAGAGGCTCAAGTGGAAAATACATCTTATCACCAACTCATAATTGTTTCCATACAATTTCTTGAGAATCTTCTCATGAATCCTTTATGAGTTGGAGTGGTAATACTCAGTTTCCAGGACCTTTATGAACATGAATTGGTTTTCCCCATGCAGAATCAGAAGCATATCTTTCAGATAATACTTTCTGCATTTTCTGAAATCATCATACCCTTAATCAATGACTTCTTTCTGCAAGTCACATCCTATTTACTGACCAGTCTCAAGCAGTTATAAGTTCTGCAACTCACGA
This sequence comes from Candidatus Altimarinota bacterium, assembly GCA_020631575.1. GTDB lineage: Bacteria > Patescibacteriota > Gracilibacteria > BD1-5 > UBA6164 > JAACSU01. The sequence goes on from JAHDGX010000009.1 coordinate 16,315, forward strand.
CACAATCAAGACCTCTGAAATATCTTGATATACTTGATGAAAATCTGAAGTAGATGAAATATGTTCCCCTTTATTCCTCAAATCTTCATATCGGGAGAAAAGTTCAAAAATATATGACACTATATCTTCTTTTGTACTCTCTGAGTCTATCGTGTGTCATACTCTCCCGAGGTAACTACAACGATCTTTACCAAAAGTAGTATCAAAAAGTCCTTCTACTATCTTTTGAGGAAGATTAGAATCATCACAAACTTCATGAAGTTTTTCTAAAGACTCTATATCATCTGTAGGTAATGAAAATTCGTTATACATATAAGTATTATCAATAATTTCTATAAATTTAAACATTAATAATAAAAAGTCAATATATCATTGACTTTTTATTATTATATTTTTATATAAGCTTATTCTACTTCGTTCCCTATCTGCTTATATTGCGTGTAATACTCTTCTACAAAGCTTCGTACTTCATCATCTTTTGGGAGAAAAACTCAGTTTTCTTTGACCACAAATTCAAAGAGAAAATTTCCTGCATCCATTTGATTGAGATAAGTAAATATTTCTTGCGTGTAGACTCAGATATACATCTCTCTAAGAGCTATGAGGTTTTGATCATGGAGATACACTTCTATCTTCCCATTTTCATATCAAACTATACCCGACTGAAAAAGTATATGGAGATGTATAAGACACTCACAGTAATATGGTAGGATATCCTCTACCTCTCTATAACGCATGATTTTGATAGATCTCATGAGATGCGTGATGACGATTTCCTCATCCAAATCTGATGGTCATTTGAGAAAATGCGCTACTAGTCATCCTGCTGTTGCTTTGAACTCTTCTATATTTTTGAGAAGGCCTGTCTTTCACATAGCGACTTCTGATCCTGGAGTAAGCCAAAGAGTGTGACCAAACTCGTGTCCGATCGTTTCTATATCATAGATTTTATAATAATTATCATCAGGTCAATCTAAAAATTTTCTGTATTTTGAGAGGATGTTTTCTGATATCATGCTACTATCCAGCTTCATCTTTGGAGCTGACCTCTGAGCCTCAAGTACATATTTTGGAAATGCAAAAATCTTCTTCCCATGTACTTTACTCACTTCATCGTCATTTGGTACTACTTGGGCAGAGTATGCTCAGCAAAGAAACGATCAATAAGCTAATACTGGAGCTCAGATATAGAGCTGCACTTGTTTCTGGTTATTTTTAGAGAATTCATAACTCTCAGGAAAATTTTCTCTCCCGATTTCATCGTACATTCCTTCATACATATTTTCTATATCTGCTGCTACTTCACTTGTAAATAATGACGGGTCAACAAGTCTCATGTCAAACTCTATTGAAACAGCTCTACGGTATTTATCCTCATAGTACTCAATTGGATGTCCAGGTTGGACTGGAGTATCAATAGCCATCCATTTTACATCAACCTCAGACCATACCGATACTAGTTTATTCACGTCTTGCTGTTTCCATGCATTCTGAATTGCTCTGAAGTATTCTATATATGCTATTTTTCTATAAAAAATATCATCTTCGAGAGCTTGCAATTCAGCTATCATATCCTCGTATCCCGTAATAATAGCTCCTACTTCTTCTGGAAATATTTCTCAATATGACTTTGAAACGTATCAGTTTCCCTCTGAAATCAAAATGGAATAAGTTCGATCGGCTGATTCTCCCCTATGCCCAAGATCCATCAAATCATTATCAGATATATAGCTATTTATATCATCCTGATTGTTATCAAACTTTTTTTCTAAACTCCTATTTGTTTCAAAAAGAAGAGTCCTGCTCCACTTAAGAAATAAAGTAGAATATAGCTGCCCCAGTGTATGTGTGTGCTGAAATATTTTGAGATAAAACTCAGGGAGTAGGTTCTCTTCTTCTATTTCTTGAATCATCTCTCACTGAAGTTTCTCATAATAACTTCTCACATAGTTGTACGAAGACTCAAATACTTCATCTCTTCGCTTTCTACTTGCTCATATCTTTTCTAGATATATATCTAACGCTTCAAACTTCTTATCTCAAATCCTGGCTGCAGCAGCATAGTAAGTCTCTAGATTTTTTTCTACTCAAATAGTATCGAGACAATCATTTAAAATATCTCTTTGAGATCACTCACTATTAATTCACTCGGATAACGAATTGTAATGGGCTTCATGATGATTAAAAATATCATGAATTTTTGAAATATTTTCTAAAAATTGCTGCTTGTTCATACCAATATATAAATAAAAAAGTAGTATATATGTATACTACTTTTTTCATATGTATTTCAAAGAAATTTTACTGCGTTATGAAGATATCTTTTTTTCCATGAATATCTACTCCCTTAGCTTCGAGATCTACGTGAACCTGCCATGTAAGCTGCATCCTTCGAGAATTTTTGAGCGCGAAGCTTGCAAGCTTTCCAAGAGTACTATCTCATAAATCAATATCAGGGTTTTGACCATATACGTTTTCAAAGCTTGGGATTTGTATGTTGATATCATAATCTTTTCTGAGTCACTGCTCGTACACAGTAGCTGATTCTATATGCTGAGCAAACCTAGCAAATTCGACTCTTCTGGTATGTTTCTTTCCGTCCTTTCCATAACTCGTATCTCTTTTATATCCTACTACAAATACGCTGAGCATCTCCCCCTCAATTTGTTTTTTTGCGTGAAGTGAGAAACTTCACACGATACTTTCTCCATATTTATATGCGCGCTTTGGGAGTGATATTTTTATACTTCCTTTGAGGTGCTTTGCTAAAAGTGTAAAAAGAATTCCCCCTATAACACCAAATATAAGTCCAAGAAACAGAAATAGTATCAGATTTTCAGGCATAGAGTTTTATGAAGGAATATAATTAATCATGAAGTATAGTGATCCAAGAGCAGATTGCAATAAAGTTGACTTAATATATTTTGTACTATAATAATTTCACCATATTTATCCAATCTAGCATTAAGTCTAGAGGCAATGGAGGAGGATTAAAGCATGGCAGATGTCTATACCCTAAAGCGGGTAGAGAGGGAGAAGGGTCGTGACGGAAAAAACAAACGAACAGTTCTATTGCTCCGTGGTTCTCGGGAGGAGTTAAAAACGACTCTCATGACCGCAACAGGAGTAACGTTTGATCTTGAACGAAATGACAAGCTCCTTGCTGAAGAAAAGTCAAAAGCTTTTCTTACAGGCAAACTCTCATGAAACAAGCCCTACGCGTCGACGACGCGTAGGGCTCACTTTTTTTCAAGATCTTATTTTATAACTGTTATAAGTTTTACTCACTCTCATTTTATATGATCAGCATGATTTTCTCATAGGATGTCTACAAACTCTTCCCTATCAGATCTTTCAGTAAATTGCTGAAGTCATCTAAATCACGCATCTCATATGTCTGTTGTATACAAGATTCAAATTCTCTTTTCCTTTACTCTATCAATAACATCCCTAATCGTAGGAAAGAAAGGAATAACGTCTCTGTCTTCCCTACTCACGTATTCTGGGACCAGAAGTCATCCATTTGTTTTATAGAGCACTACTCAGTTATCATCTACTAGTTCTCTTCAGATTTCTAACTCCTCGTCAAAGGCTCAATAAAACGTTTGCTGCGCATCAAATGCAAAATAGTTCCAGTTCATTTCTATAAAAAAATCTAAAATATTTTTATATATTTTAGACTTAATTACTATTTAGTCAATTTTTTACTTTTTCCAACCATAAGAGTTTCCTCCTCCTGATTCTCTTCCTCCCCGTGAGCTTGAGTTTGACTTAGATCGTCCTGCTCATCCTCCTCTGTAACCTGAAGATCATCCTGATCGTCCTCCACCTTGGTAGCCGCGACCTCATCCTCCAGAAAATCCTCTGTTTCCACCTCCACGATATCATCCTCCACCTCAGCCACCACCATTTCTAGCTTTAGCTTGGACAACGAGTGGTTGTCTTGGATTGAGTGATTTAAAGTGAGTAAGAATACCGTCAGCATCTTCTACTTTTACGTTCATATATGAAAATTTTTCTAAAACATCTATTTTCCCAACATCCCCGATTCTCATACCTGTTTCATTTTCTATCCATTTTATGAGAGATCCAGGATTCATGTTATCCAGCTTCCCTTTTGCGATAAAGAGTCTTTGTTCTCCATCTGGAGCTGATCTTGGAGCCTCAGTGATAATATTGTATGATTTTTCTTCAAATTTATCACTGTGAGCATCTTTGAGCATCGCAGCCAGTACTGTTTTAGCATCTCCTAGCTCGAGAAGTGATCCAGCAAGCGTTTCAAAGTCAGCAAGTTTTTCATCTGACATGAGGTTTGCGATATTTCCTACGAGCCGCTTCTTTTGAAGCTCTACTACTTCTTTCGCTCCAGGGATTTGACCCTTTGTCATTTTTTGTTTGAGCATTCTCTCGATACCGAAGAGTTTTCTCGTATCTGATCGTGCTACAAAGTTGATTGCATGACCTGTCTTCCCGGCTCTCCCAGTACGTCCGATTCTATGAGTATATACTTCAGCATTATCTGGAAGTGAGTAGTTTACTACGTGTGAAAGATCCTGCACGTCGATCCCTCGAGCCGCAACATCTGTTGCTACGAGAATAGTACATTTTTTTGATTTAAATCTCGCAAGTACTTTTTCTCTGTTTTTTTGTTCGATATCTCCGTGGATTCCTTCTGCTCTGATTCCTCTTCCGACAAGCTTAGAAGTCACATCATCAACATCCATCTTTGTTTTACAAAATATGATTCCATAAAAATCTTCTGTCATATCTACAACTCTTGAAAGAGCTTCAAACTTATTTCTTGGAGAAACCTCATAGTATATTTGAGAAATCCTATCTGAAATAGTGGTTTTTGATGCTATTTTTACCTCGTCGTAGCTATGCATATATTTCTTTGCAAGCATGAGGATTTCTCTTGGCATAGTCGCAGAAAAAAGAAGAGTCTTCTTGTTATCTGGAGTATGCTGCAAGATTTCTTCGATTTCTTCTCTAAAACCAATATTGAGCATCTCATCAGCCTCATCAAGAATGAAATAATCAATAGTAGAAAGATCCAGAGTCCTCTTTGTGATAAGGTGATCTTTTACTCTCCCTGGAGTACCAACTACAATATGTGGTCAATTCTTGAGAGCTCTTCTCTCTTCTGAGATATTTTGTCCTCCATAAAGAAGCGTTATTTTTACTCCTCTTTCAGCAAAGGATTGTATTTCGTTAGCAACTTGGATTGCAAGCTCACGAGTTGGAGCAAGGATCATAGCTTGAACTCCCTTCTTAGACATATCAAGACGTGAAAGAAGTGGCAGACCAAAAGAAGCTGTCTTCCCTGTTCCAGTTTGAGCTTGTCCTATAATATCTTTGTCTCCATTTAGGAGAAGAGGTATTACCCCAGCCTGAATTTCTGATGGGAATTCATATCCCTTTTTCGCTATAGCAGCCAGAAGAGTGTCTGAAAGTCCAAGATCTGCAAATGTTGTTTTTTTAGCTGCAACTTCAGCTGTTTGTGTAGTTTCTGTCATGTATTTGGCAAAAAAATAAAAGAGACACTATTTCATATGACCACATATGTGATCTCATGAAAACCTAATTACAAAATACTTAAACATCTCGCAGTGAAGAGATGTCCTAAGTCATGATGCAATATAAGGATTGTCTCTTCTATTCGGGAGATTTAAAGCTCATAGAGCCATAAATCTGTGTCGGCAGGACTATACAAAGATTTTTTTACAATGCAAATTCTTTTTATAGTTTTATTGACTTATTATAAATATTACTTTTAAGGTAATATTATTTCCACTGAATTTTACTGATTAGATACGCTGATCACCCAGCCCAAACAGCTACATATATCCAAACATTCAATGAAAGTACTACTGGAAAGAGTTTCGCAATCCAGAGTGCTGCTGCAAACACAGAGAGTTTAAATATCGTCACATCAACGACATTCATATTATTCACCATAGCCATGGCATTTTTTATATATTTCTGAATAAAGTTCATAGTGAGTAGTTAATAATATAATACCAAAACTATACTAAATATATATCAAATTACAATGATACGTAACTGAGTCCAGATATACCGAGCACGAGCAATAATATAGCTGCGTATTGACTTGAAGATAACTTTTCATGTAGAAATATTCTTGCCAGTATAGTTGTTATGGCTGGAGAACAAGCTGTAATAGCTGATACAAAACTGAGTGATCATGTTTCAAATGCTTTTGCAAAAAAGAAAACTCCAAATAATGAACATACAAGAACGAGCCCAATATCTCTCCAAACTTTCAAGGACATGCCCGTTACTCCTCTTATAATATTCTGCCCAGAGTAAAAAAGTAAAAATGAGCCTACAATCAAATTTCAAGCTTCCGCTATCATGATGGTGACAATTGTTGAATAGTATTCAACTGATCTATCAAAAAATGTTACAAATCATGCCCACATGATCATCGCACCTACTGCATATAGGAGAGATGCTTTATCTTTTGAGACTTTCATAGCTCTTATCTCATCTAGGTGAAACGATAAGAAGAAAATTCCACAAAATATGAGAGCAAAGAATCATAATTGTATAAGAGAAATAAGTTCTCACAAGAATAAAGTTGCGATAAAGATCGTTACGAGAGGATACGCGTTTGCAATACTTGATGAGATTCACGCATAGCCTGTTTGCAAACTCTTCGAGTATAAAAGTACTCAGCTAAATCAGCAAACTCCTGTTAATAGAGGATATACTAAGAAAGATGAAAACACTATCTGCTCTGAAAATATGACAAAAGCTCAAAAAAATACGAGAAATTGTCCAAAAGCAAGAAGACTTGCAAGAAGAACAGTACTCATATTTCTCGCAGGTCTTGCTATAAAAAAATCGTAACTTCAAAAACATAGCATACAAACGAGAGAAAATATGAGAGCTTCCATAGGAGAGAAAAAATAAACAATACTACTCCCAGTATACAAAAAATACTATTTTCTAAAATACTTTTGACTTCCCTATTTTTTGAACTATATTTTTCACAATTAATTGATACTAAGTCTCATTTATGGATATAGAGAAAATTCTTAGAAAGCACAGGAAGAAGGTCACTCCCGAAAGATCTCTCCTGTTTGCTTGGATGGAAAAAAAACACCTTTTCACCTCTGCCAGTCTTGAATCAGATTTTAAAGACATTGGAAGAGCCAGCATATTTCGAACGCTGAAACTCTTTACGGAGCTCTGAGTCCTCAGAAGGGTTAATCTCTGAGAATCTGGAGAAAGCTATGAGATCGAGTGCTGCAAAAAACACCACCATGAACATATGAAGTGCATGGGCTGCGGTGATGTGCTGAGTTTTCAGTCAAGCAGTATCTGTGACAGAATATTCTCTGAAGCTAAAAAGCTTGGATTCCACATAGATGAACATTCTCTCAGTATCTTATGAAAATGTAAAAGTTGTATATCTTAAATAAAAAATTATGAAAAAAATATACGTGCTCACTATTATGATAATAGCTCTCAGTTGATGTTGAAGCCAATCTATAAGTATTAATACTTCATCTAATGATTCTCAAACTCAAAAGACACTAGAAACTATTAAAGTAGCTTCATCTATCCTCCCAATATCAGCTGTAGTGAACAGTATAGGATGAGACTATGTAGAAGTGGAAAACATAGTCCCAGCTGGAGTATCTCCTCACGGATTTGATCTTTCTGCAAAGCAGATGGCAAGTATATCTGAGAGTGAAATAACTTTTATGATCGGACTTGAGCATATTGATGGCTTTCTTGAAAAAGCAGTGGATTCCGATAAACAAGTCCACCTCGCTGATGGTATGGAACTTATAAAAGTAGAGTGACATGATCACGATAATCATAGCGATGAAGACGAACATGAAGAAGAATCTCATGATGATCATAGCGAGCATAACCATGATAGAGATCCTCATGTGTGGCTTGGAAAGGATAATATTATCACTATGGCTGGTAATATTCGAGATGAACTCTCTACCCTCCTCCCAGAGCAAGCAGTATATTTTTCTGAAAATACTGAGAGTTTTATAGCTGAGATTGAAGCAATATATACTGAATTTGATGAATCTACCAAAGGCAAAACTCCAAGTGAATTCATAGTATTTCATGATGCGTATAACTATCTTATGGAGTCAGCATGAATAGATATGAATCTCAAAGTACCTTTTTCTGAAAATGTACTCCACGAATCAGGAACAGCTCACATGAAAGATCTCATAGAAGAGGTAGAGCTCCATGGAATAAAATACGCATTCACTGAACCTCAATTTAACACCGGGAATCTTGAAAAATTCGCAGATCAGTATAATCTGACGATAGGAATACTGAATCCTCTTGGAACAAATGAGGGTGCTTGAGGATACAGAGAAAACCTCAGAAGTAATTTAG
>JAHDGX010000010.1:0-4138 GCA_020631575.1 Candidatus Altimarinota bacterium
CTTGGAACAAATGAGGGTGCTTGAGGATACAGAGAAAACCTCAGAAGTAATTTAGAAAATCTATCTAAAATATATGAATAAAACGCTCCTAGAAGTTACAAAATTACATATTTCTTATGATGCAGGACAGAGCTATATTCTTCGGGATATTAGCTTTGATTTGCGTGAGTGAGAAATCCTTTCTATCATAGGAAAAAACGGGACAGGAAAATCGAGCCTCCTCAAAGCGATTGCATGAGTACAAAAATACCACTCTGGAAGTATACATAAAAAGACTTCTCATATTTCCTATATACCTCAAAAAATATATCTTGAGGAGAGTTTTCCTCTCACGGTCTGAGAATTTTTCTCGGTTTTTAATGAAAATATATCTCAGAGGAAGCTACAAGATACGCTCAAGCTATTTTGAACTCAGAAATTTCTAGAGAGAAATATCCATAGTCTTTCTGGATGAGAGTTTCAAAAAGTACTCATCACCAATGCTCTCTTGTCTGATCCAGATATTATGCTACTGGATGAACCAACAAGTTGAATCGATATAATTTGAGAAGAACAATTCTACGAGAACATAATGCAAATTCAGAAAGTATTTCCAAAAATGTCGATCATACTTGTATCTCATAACCTGAGCCTAGTATATAAAAACTCAACTCGAGTAATTTGCTTACATGAAAATAATCTTTGCTGTCACGGAACTCCAAATGAACTTATGAACAATAAAGATTTAGGAAATATATTTGGATCCTATCTTCGTCCCTATGAGCATGCTCCGCATGCAGCTCACCATCATACTCACTAAAAACCATCTATGCTTGAAATTCTTTCCTACGACTTTTTTAGAAATGCGCTTATAGCAGGACTGCTTGTGTCTCTGATATCGGGAACACTTGGAAGTCTCGTAGTACTTCGAAGAGAGCCAAACATTACGCACTCTATCGCGAATATTCTCTTCCTGTGAATCGTAGTATCATTTTTCTTTTCAGGAAACTATTATGTTTATGGAATTGTTTCAGCTGCGCTATGAGTTCTTCTCATTTATTCTCTCGAAAAATATACCGCAACTTCCAGAGAATCTAGTAAAGAAATCCTTGGTCAAATAGGGCTTGCAGGATGAATTTTCTGTGTTGGTTTCTTATGAAATATACAGCTGGATATTTTTAATTTTCTCTTTGGAAATATACTCTTTGTAGAAATGCTTAATATTTATCTGCTAGCTTGACTGCTATGAGCCTGAATCATACTCTTTTCATTGTATGGGAAAAAACTTATTCGCTCTACCCTCTCTCCTGAGATAACTAAAAGTCAGTGAGTACGAGTAGACATAGTGCAGCTATGATATCTCTTATATCTTGCTCTCTTTATCGCGCTCTCTCTCAAAATATTTTGAGTACTGCTCCTGTGAGCTTTTCTCGTACTTCCAGGAAATATAGCAAAAAATATTGGGAGAAGTTTCTATGGAGTTTGCAGGATATCAACTCTCCTCTCTGCAATCTCAGTATTTCTGTGACTCTATCTCTCCTATTTTTTCGATACTTCTGCTGGAGCAAGCATCGTACTAGTACTGTGAGCTTTATTTTTCTGAAGTATTTTCCTCAAACCCCATTCTTAAAACACACTAAAAAACTCCCAGGTTGAGAGTTTTTTAGTAATTAATTATATGAAGGTTTTCTCAAAAAATAATCATATCCTATAGTTTTTACTGCAGTGTTAAGTATTGCAATATTTTTCATATTTGGTTTTTCCTTTTTTCTTTCGCGTAAAATATACATTTTCACTGCAGGAAAAAATATTTTTTTTACAAATATTTGACCTTCAGGATTCAAACTATCTGAGCCTCCATATCAGTTTTGTCATCCGTATACAGGTCACATATATCACTTATCTTCGAAAAGCTTAAGCATAAGCTGATATATTTTTTCTTGTACTTCTCTCTCAAGCTTAGGTGTTGTATCGCAAGGACCTTCATATGCTATTGGGATACTCCACGAGCTTGTATCACTTACTTCTCCAGGTAACGAGTTATGAGTTGTCCCACTCAGACTACAGTATGGATCCGTTTCCTGATAGCGGAAACTTGCTGAAATGGAAGAAGTCATGAAGCACATAAGCAAAATAGTAGAAACTACTTTTTTCATAAAATTCATTTTAAATAATATAAGCTATACTACATACAACAATAGAGTAATCAAAAAGTGACAAAAAACTAGAAAACTATTTCAAAACTCGTTCATTCTCCTGGAGTACTTTCAACGTGGAGCTTCCAATTATTTGCTTCTGCAATCTTTGAAACAAGTGAAAGTCAGATACCAAAGCCCTGAGTGTTTCTTGATGTGTCTGCCCTGTAGAGTCTATCAAATATCTTTTCCTGTTGCTCACGCGTCATACCGACTCAGGTATCTTTTATAGTAAGAATATTTTTCTGCATTAAGATATCTACCTTTCATCCTTTTTTATTGTAGATGATGGCATTTTTGATGATATTTGAGAGAAATATATCTAGCTCTTGTTTATTGGCTTTGATAATAAATTTCTCAGGAAAGATTCAGTGGAGAGTAACTCAATTTTTATGAGAGAGTTTTTCAAGATTCTCTACTATCTTTTGTACTTCTTTCGGTAGATTTATAGATTCTAAGTCAGCAAGTTTTCCAAGCTCTGAGATATCCCTAAGTCAATCTATGAGATCTGTCATTTCATCTATTTGAGTAATTGATTTTTTGGCAAGCTTTTTGTCAAACTGCTTTTCTGCAAGAAGAATCTGGAGATTTCCTCTCACCACAGCAAGAGGAGTTTTGAGCTCGTGACCAGCATTATGAGTAAAATCTGACATATCCTTCATACTCTCCTCAACGGGACCTAAGGCTTGTCATACAAATCTATATCAGATAAAATAAATTCCCCCAGAAATAAGTGTTACTAAAAACAAAAGAAGCAAAAAATCTCTGAGTATGTCTTCTCAGCTATATCTTGCATTTTGATAAAAAATCACTTTATAATTATCAAGTACTCTGGTTGCAACCAGCGTCTGATTATCTCTATATATCCTCGGACTTGAAAAATCAACACGTGAAAATCGTGGTTTTTGTAGCTGCTGTTCGAATATGAGATCATCCTGTTTATTAAGTACAAAAAAGCTTAGTTGTCCTCTCTGGTTATTTCTATTTTCGTCACTGTGTAGCGAAAATTTCTTACTTTGACTTAGAACGCTGCTTCATTTATATTTTTGGAGAAAATTGGTATCATTTTTTAATCCTCTTGAAATACTTGAGATTCATATCAGCATTTCTCTTTTTTGGAGTCTTGATTCATTGAAATATCTGGCTGCGAGAAATGACCCTGCTATTATCAAAATAATACAAAAAGTTACTCACGTAAAAACGAGAGTCAGATGTTTATGAGTATGTTGTAGTTTACTATTTTTCATATTACTGAGCTATATATCCATAGCCTTTTTTTGTTTCTAGTATATCTTTTCCAAGTTTTTTCCTAATATATCCTATATAGACATCAACTGTTTTTGAGAACATAAATTCTCACTCAAACTCTCACCATACTTTTTCATACAGCTCTTTTCTATCTATAGCTCGTCATTTATTTTGAGCAAAATATTTCACAAGTTCAAATTCTAAGTGTGACAGATGAATCAGTTTTCACTCTCCAGAAATAACTTCTATTTTTTCTAAGTCCAAAGTATATTTTCCTATATGCAGCTCTGATGTAGATTTATTCTTTAAATTCCTTCTCGTGAGAGCTTCAAGTCTCGCAATCAAGATATCATAATCAAAGGGTTTGACAAGATAGTCATCTGCTCACGCGTCTAGACCAGTAATAATATCATCTTTACTACTACGAGAAGTGAGCATAATAATTGGCACATCTTTTTCTTTTTCTCTGAGTTCTCTACAGAGTTCAAGTCCATCCTTTTTAGGGAGGTTAATATCTAAAACTATAGCATCATAATATTTTGTCAGCCCCTTATAGAGTCACTCCAGCCCATCCATAGCAAGTTCACTATGAATATCTTTGAGGCCTAGGTAGCGTACGAGCCCGAGACCTAATTCCTGATTATCTTCTACTATTAATATTTTCATAATTTTATTATACTCTCGCTGAGTTAAGAGACAAGTAAGAAATAAAAAGC
>JAHDGX010000010.1:4238-8991 GCA_020631575.1 Candidatus Altimarinota bacterium
TTCATAATTTTATTATACTCTCGCTGAGTTAAGAGACAAGTAAGAAATAAAAAGCCCGCAAATGCGGACTTTTTATTTCAGAAACCTCTATCTTATTTTACAGGAGTTCATCAATTTCTATATCTTCTTCATCAAACATACTATCTCTCTCCCCTTTTCCCATGACCTCTCTTTCATTTTTTTTGAGATTTTGCTTCATCAAGGAGAGATTGTTCATCGTCAGTAAGCTCTTCACCAGCATCAAGTTTAGCTTTTATAGGCTCCAAAAGAGCTTTTTGCGCTTCTCTCTCTGCTTTCTTTTCTTGCATCTCTTGAAGCTCTATTTGTTCAGCTTCGCTAAGGGCATCTCATGCAAGAATTTTCGCTATAATGTCTGCATTATTTCTTTGGTGTTTTCCTTCTTCGATTTTCGCAAGCATCTCAAGACGATTAGCTTCCTGGTCTGCCGAGAGAGTTTCTCCAGCTATAAGTGCATCTAAAACTGCCTTAGAAGCTTCTTTGTTAGCTTTTTTTTCTTCCTTTTTTTGCTGAAAGAAAGCTTTTCTCTCTTCATCACTCATCGACTCAAGAGCTAATTTTTCATCTTCTGTAAGATTTTTAAGACCTTTTCTTTTCCCAAATTGATGTCCTTTATGTATCTTCTTTAATTCTTGGTTCATTCAACTAGATTTCTCACTTGGAGTAGAAGTAGTTCCAGAATTTGCTGCAGAAATACCTACAAATCATGTTGAGGCTATACCTACAACGAGCACAAATGATAATACTTTATTATTCATAATTTATATTTAGTAAGTTAATATTCTTTTTATTTCCATTCTTTGTCTCCTCTTACTTTATGTGTTTTAGGATAAAGATGTGAAAAATCAAAAGTACTGAGTAGTTCAGTAAACACATAATATGACATAACAGTAAGATATGGGTAAGTAAGAGTTTGGTAAGAAAAAAAATCGAGTATAATTCATACAGATGGCATACACGTGATGTATATGTTATTCATACATAAAAATCACTTTTACTATGAATATCCTAATAATAGAAGACAACAACATACTCAGAGCAAATATAGAAAAATACTTTCAGCTTCAAGGTTATAGAGTAGATACTCATGATGCGTATACAGGTTCGTCGTATAAAATTATAACAGGCTCTTATGATGTGATTATCCTTGATCTTGGTTTATGAGAATGAGAACACGATGGTTTAGATATTTGTGAAGAAGTCAGAAATAAATGAAATACTACCCCCATAATCATGCTCACAGCCAGAAGTCTTACGAAGCAAAAAATAGAAGGCCTTAATGTTGGAGCAGATGATTATCTCACAAAGCCATTTGATTATCAAGAACTTCTTGCAAGAGTTCAAGCGCTTCATAGGAGAGAAAAAAAACATAAGTGAAATATCCTCGAGTATGAGGATATCGTCGTTATGAAAGATGCCATGCAAGTCAGTAAAGATGATGTAAACATCAAGCTCTCTAAACTTGAATATGATCTCTTATTATTTCTCCTGGAAAATACTTGAGTCGCACTCAAAAAAGAAACGCTTTTAGAAAAAGTATGGGGAGATAGAGATATGTTTGAGAATTCGCGTAAACTCGATATTTATATCTGATACCTGAGAAAAAAACTTTGAAGTGAACTTATAGAGACCATTCACGGTGTATGATATATGATCAAATAAGGTATGAAAAATCTAGAACTTCTTGAAAAACATCGTAGAAAAGTTGCTTTTATTTTAGCAGCCCTAGTTATGTGACTTATATATATATCTATCATTTCGTTTGAGTTAATATTGATATATATGGGAAAATCAAATTTTGATGATTTTTTGATTTTTTGAATTGGTCTTGTTATTATAAGCCCTATTGTTTACAGTTTACTTTCATATCTTTCCTGTAGAGTAATGCATAAAGTATACAAGCCTCTCAGAGAGTCTGTCACAAATCTTGAGAACTTTACTTCTAATGTAAATCATGAATTTAAGACTTCTTTGAGTGAAATCATTTCTTCTCTCGAACTATGAGAAATCACCAAATCCCAATGAGAGTATACCCCTCAAGCTCTCGCTTCAGCAAAAAGACTTGATATTATACTAGAGAGCTTAACTCCTCTGGTAGAATACTCCAATGCGAGTTATAGAAAACGTTATAGTGATGTTTCAAAACTATTTCATGAAACTATTGAGGAATACATGACTGCAATCGAAAGTAAGAGCTTGAAAATCAATAGCAATATTCCAAAACAACTCCGTCTTTTTATAGATGATGGGCCTCTCACAATATGTTTGAGTAACATATTGTCAAACGCTATTAAATATTCAGATACATGATGAGAAATCGAGATAGAACTGAGAAAAGAGTATTTCAGTGTAAAAGACTATTGAGTATGAATAAAAAAAGAAAATCTAGAAAAAATATTTGAAAGAGACTACAGAGAATCTGACGATAATAAATGACTCGGTATTGGTCTCTCTCTCGTAAAACGCATCTGTGATATCTATGATTGGGAGATAAGTATTAGCAGTAAAAAGAATAGCTTCACACATGTTCGAGTAGACTTTTAAATCTTACAAACATCATACACCCATCATACTGAGCTCTTACATGTACAGCGTAACATGCAAGAGCTTTTATTTTTTAAAACCTCTTTATTATGAGTATAAAAAGCTTATGTATAACAGCTCTTGCGAGCACTATGAGTCTTGTGTCTTTTACATCTGCAATGCAAGAAGAAACTGTAGTAGATATTGCTATGAACTCTGATGTTCACACAACTCTTGTGTCTGCAGTAGTCGCTGCTGACCTTGCCGAAACTCTTTCTTCAGACGGGCCGTTTACTGTGTTTGCTCCGACAAATGATGCATTTTCAAAGCTCCCTGCTGGAACAGTAGAAATGCTCCTAGAACCAGAAAACATAGATACTCTCAGAAGTATACTTACATATCACGTCATTCCATGAAAAGTTATGGCAGATGATCTATCACAAGGACTCATGGCAGATACTGTTCAAGGTGATAGTGTCACATTCACTCATACAAATAATGCTTGGTATGTAAACTCAGCTAAAATAATCGCAACAGATTTAGTTGCTGATAACTGAGTAGTTCATGTAATAGATAGTGTGATCAATCCTCCTCTTGATGATGATCAACTCCTCTGAGCTATCTATGAAATTAGGGCAATTCTTACTGAAACAATGGAAGAAAAAGTAGATATGGCTCTCTCGAAATACAATGATCTCACTCGCAACATGAGTATGAAAAATAAAATGCATCTTGATGCAAGACTCATGATTGCTATAGACATGTATACGCAAAAATCACTTGATGCAGACTTCATAAATGTTTTAAACCTTCTGAAATATGAAATACTTGCAGATCTTGATGCTATGTCAGTAGTAGATGCTGCTGTCAACTCACAGATGCATACTACTCTAGTAACAGCTCTTATGGAAGCAAATCTTGTAGATACTTTGAGTGTAGATGGACCCTTTACGGTGTTTGCACCAATCAATAGTGCATTTGAAAAACTTCCTGAAGGAACACTTGATAAGCTTCTTGCTGAAGAATCTAAAGAATGACTCAGAGATATTCTCACCTACCACGTAGTGGCTGGAGCTTACATGGCCTGAGATATCACTGACGGACTTATGCTTGAAACGCTTAATGGAGAATCACTACAGTTTACTATCAATAATGGAGTGGTTTCAATTAACGGCATGTCAACTCTTCTCATGACTGATATAATGACTTCTAACGGAATTGTTCATGTTATTGATGATGTACTTATTCCTGGAGAATAATAACCCCTCAAATAAAAAAGACCTTCTAATTGGAAGGTCTTTTTTTATACTTTCTCATTACATCACTATTCCATAGAGTCCAAGTATAGCAGTGAGAACTATACATACAAGTCCTACCATAAATGGTATTTGTCTCTTTTTTGGGTCTTTGAGATATCCAAACGCGTAAAATACTCGCGAAACAAACCATACAGCCCCGATTATACCCGCAATGTTTGCTGATCCAAAAACAGTAGCAACCCAAAGCAGAGGAAGAAATACAACAGAGTTTTCAATACAGTTCATATGTACTCTATTTGCGATCATAACTTCTTTACTCTTTATAGCCTTATGAGGTGGTTCTTTATGAGCCATACGTGTCATACCGACATTATAAGCAAGATACATCGTAAAAAGAGATGAAAATATGGTTACGAGCGCTGAGAGAGTATAGGTTTCCATAAGTAGAAATTAATATTAAAACAGTTTTAGTATACCAAAAAGACCTCCTTTCGGAAGTCTTTTTTTACAAGACAAATGCTCTATTTCAAATACTCTCCAGCAAACTTATTTGTCATCCCAACAAAATCTGCAATATTTTCAAGCTCTCCTCCTTCGAGAAGGATGGCTTGCATATAGGCATAGTTTGTGAGATCTTTGAGTTTTCTTGATTTTACATCTGCTTTAAACTCTTTTTTCATCGCTTTTACGAGCTTATTATTTGGATTGAGCTCGAGGACTCTTTTTGTTTCTGGTACAGGTTGTCCCATAGCCTTTATCATCTTTTCCATTTGTGGATTCATGGCTCCATCTGGAGTTTTAAGAGCTCCAAGAGCATCTCAGAGATTCGGATTGAGTTCTACTTTTTCTATTTTTTCTGTTCCTATCGTATTTTTTACAAGTTCCAGCATATCTTTAAACTGCTTTTCATTTGTTTCTGCCTTCTTCTTATCTTCCTCTGTTTCTTCCTTAAG
>JAHDGX010000010.1:9091-24685 GCA_020631575.1 Candidatus Altimarinota bacterium
CCCTCAGGATTTTTTACTCTAAGTTTTTTCAGTTCTCCAAGAACTTTTTTGATAAGTGATTTCTTGATTGTTTCAAGTGTCGCATTTGATTGAAGCATTTCTCTTGAAATATTCAGTGGGAGATCAGTCGTTTCTACAACTCATGATACAAACCTGAGCCATACAGGAAGAAGCTCTTTTGCATGTTCTAAGATGAGCACATTTTGTACATAGAGCTTTGGTCCATAATCTTTGTTTGGATCTCTCATATCCGCAAAAGCATTTGTCTGTTCCGGTATAAAGAGGAGTGAATTATAGCTCACAGTTCACTCTATAGAGCTGTGAACATGTCCAAGTGGAGCATTAAAATCCATAGATACAGATTGGTAAAACTCTTTATATTCTTCCTCTTTTATACTCGTTTTAGATTTTTTCCAAATCGGTTTTGTTTCATTTACTTGCTCAAATCCTAGATCTTTAGGCTCTTTTTTCTTTTCTTCTTCTGACCTCGTATCATTTTCGAGCATCATGATAGGTACTGCAACGTAATTTGAGTACTTTTTAATAAGTTCTCTCACTTTCCAGTCCTCAAGAAGTTCATGATTCCCTTCACTTAGGTGAAGTACCACTTGTGTTCCTCTTCCCTGTTTTGTAGTTTCCTCTAATTTATACCCTGATTTTCCATCACTTGACCACTTATGCGCTTTTTCATCGAGTCCAGATCTCGTAATCACATCAACACTTTCAGCAACCATGAATGCTGAATAAAACCCAACACCAAATTGTCCTATAAGGTTATGATCACCTCCTTCCTTAGCTTTCTCGAGTTTTTCCATGAACTCCTTTGTTCCAGATTTTGCAATCGTCCCGATGTGTTTATGAATCTCTTCCTCTGTCATACCGATACCATTATCCGTGATAGTGAGAGTTTTAGCCTCTTTATTTATTTCTACTTTGATCTCAAAGTTTGTATCATCACCAAGAAAGTTTGTATCAGTCAGAGCCTTAAGTCTCGCTTTATCAATTGCGTCACTCGCATTAGAGATAAGTTCTCTCAGGAATATTTCTTTGTTTGAATAAATCGAGTGCGTCAACAGTTCCAGAATCCTCCCCGTTTCTGCCTCAAAGTTATGTTGTTTCGACATAGTAAAATAATTTAGTAAGTAATTTTTGTTAAGCACCTAAAAATATTAGGTGCTAAAATTTTATTGATATTTAGTTTAGGGTCAAGAGATATTTTTTTTAGATTTTATTAAAAATTGACTATATTAATTTTATAATTATAAATTAATAACTTCTTAGAAATAAGAGGTTTTTGCAAAAACCAAACAGAAACACAAACGTCATGGAGGTAAATCATGACAAAATTAACTTCAATGGAAGCAGCACTATTCCGGATCTACGACAAGTACGAACGCTCACCTGTGAGGTTCACAAACGGTCCAATCCAAAATGCCACTGGTGAAAATGCTGCATCAGCTGCAATTTTTGCATTTGGTATGATGACGGACCTCGATGAGGAAGAAACCCTTAGTCTCTTCGGTGAGCATCTCCAAACAGTTCTTGACAATCCAGATGGTGAAAGTCACGAAAATATTCGTCAGTTTATGAAGACCGGTTTCCGTGGTCTATCATACCCTGTCGGATATGGTCTTGCGGAACGTCCTCGCTCTCTTTCGAGCGTGGTTGAAACTCTGTGGGATGATCGTAGCGACATTGAACCTGAATCCAACTTCGACGGCCGGTCTGAGATCATTACGATCTTCGAAGCTATCGAAGCTGGTTATCTCGGTCCTGTCTCTGTGAATATGATCGGACTTGGAAAGGCTGGAACTCAGAAGCAGGCTCAATCATGCTGCGAAGTTTTCCCATGGGTGAAGCAGGGTCTTCTCATCGGTCTTCCGAAGCTTTTCAAGAAGCGGAAGATTGGTGACTACCATGACATCTTGCCTACAAAAGGCATGAGTTGGGATCAATTTGCAGCACTTCCGCTCGCTGAAAACTCTACCCGACTTGTTCCTGATGGTTTTCGTCGTGGCACGTTCACACCGGATACAGCTGGGATGCCAAACGTTTGGGTGAATGCAGGTGCGCGTGTCATGCCTGGTGTCATGGTCGACGCTGGAGCAACTATTGGTTCATGTGCCTACGTTGGAAAGAAAGTACACGTTTCTGGGAAAGCTGGTCTTGGTGGTGTGTTCGAGCCGTTGGGCGATACCCCAACCGTCGTTGGGGATCATGCCTTCATCGGCTTGCTCTCTGAACCAGCTGATGGTGTCATCGTTGGGCCTGGTGCCGTTATGGCTGCAAATTGTGGAGCAGTCACAGCAAGCACACGCATCTACGATGATCGTGAAAACTCCTCGACACGAGGGCAATACTGGACTGGTTTCATTCCACATGACAGTCTGGCAGTTGCTGGCACATATCAGCGCGAAGGATCCAAAGCACAAATTTCGTGCGTATATCTTGTTAAAGATATGGATCCTGAAAAGCGGGGAAAAGTCTCCATCAACGAAGAACTTCGTTCACTCTAATCAAGCATCAAACTCCCCGGTCGTCACTAAAAGGCGACTCGCGGAGAGAGAAAGAATACCTGAGGCCGATGCAATTGCATCGGCCTTTTGGCTGCTTATAAAATATTTTAGAGATTTTGCAACTGTATTTTTCGCTGAGTTCTCCCAAAAGTATGTTTTTTTGATACAATAGAGCCTATGCAATATAAAATACCAGTACAAATAGAAAATGAGGATCCAATATTTCTTGGACTCAGCCTCAGGCAACTTGCGATCATTATGGTCGGTTTTTGACTTGCCTATGGTATTTTTCAGACGCTTGTTCCAAATACTGGGGCAGAAATAGCATTTATACCGAGTGGTATTATTGCTGCTCTGACCGTTGCAGTAGCTATTTTTAAAATACATGAGATGACCTTTATCCCATTTGTACTCGCAGTCATTAGAGGAAATATTTTTCCAAAAATGAGACAATGGGATAACAGTGTAGATAGTTTCCAACCTATTGATGTAGGATTTCTCTCAAGCGAGTGAGAAAAGAAAACAGATAATATTGATATGAGTGATAAGGCATCAACGATGCAAGAGCTTCAAGAAAAACTTAAAAAAATCTAATACCTAGTATGCCAGTAAAAAATAAAAAAACGACAACTCCTGATGGAAGTACACAAAGACACCTTCCCTTCTCACAAATACGTGAAAATATTATAGTGATGAAGGATTCGTCAGCGAGAGTGGTACTCAAATGTAGCACTATAAATTTTCTACTCAAAAGTACAGAGGAACAAGATGCTATCATCATGAGTTTTCAAAGATTCTTAAACGCACTAGACTTCCCAGTGCAGATCATGGTACGCTCCACCAAGCTTGATATCGATGGTTATCTCGAAAAGCTCAAAACAAAAGCTGTAAACCAGAAAAATGAACTTCTCCAAAATCAAACATACGAATACATAGAATATCTAAAAAAGCTTGTTGAGGTAGCTCAAATCATGAAAAAAGACTTTTATATAGTTGTCCCTTTTGATAAAGAAGAGGATCAAAGTGTCAAAGCCACTGGAATTTTTTGAATCTTTAAAAGCTTTTGGAGAGCTATCAATAACGGTGATGATATAGTAAAAATCAGGGATCAAATCAAAAACTTTTCTGGAATGAAAAAATGAATTTCTGGAAGAGTAAACACTGTAAAAACAAGCTTAGAGAGTATTGGCATACGTTCGAGTGAACTTGGAAAAACTGAGCTTGTATGACTTTTAAGTGAATACTATAATCCAGCACTCTGAAACCTGAGGCCTATGAAATCTGACATTTCTGAGTATAATCTTGTATAATATTTTTATAAATCGTAGTATGAAGTTCTTTTCTTTAATCTTTGCTTTTATCTTAAGTTATCATGCTAGTTTTGCATCAAATGATAATATTTTATGAATATCTGATTCAAAACTCCGAAAATGAGATGTGCATCTTGATGATATCCCAAATGCTATTAGGAGTGCAATAGACTTTTTCATGTGAATTGCAGGTACAATCTCTGTTATATTTATTATAATCGGTGCATATAAAATACTCTTTGGCTCTCTCCAACAAGACAAGACAAAGTGACGTGATACAATTATTATGGCACTTGGAGGTTTTGCTCTTGCAGCGCTTGCATGGATGATCATAAAAGTTATACTCGCTAACCTATCATAGCTATGTCTCAAAACTCAAATTTACTGTACAAATGGAACTATGAAGACCTCAGAGACAGAAGTCCTCTCTGGTATATGATTGCTCTTTCCATTGCAATTGGACTTATAATCTGGGGGTTTCTCAATAGACAATATGGTATGAGTATTGTGATTATGCTTGCAACTTGATTTTACTACTATCTTGAAAACAACTCTGATGAGCATGTCAGTGTAGAAGTCAGTGATTTATGAATTAAGGTACAGTGAATATTTTATGACTACGCAAAAATAGCTGGATACTCTCTCGTATACCAGTGAGATAGTGCTGTATTTCTTAGGCTCATGATAAATAAAAGAGGTATTTGAGTACTCAATGTAAAGGTAGATAATACTATCGCTGCAAACCTAAGAAGTATTCTCCCAAACTATATTGAGGAAAATGAAAAACAAGAAATAAGCTTCAGTGAAAAAATTATATCACTCTTAAAACTCTAAAATAGTATACTATGAAAATCTTATTTTCTATCATTATAAATGGTGCTATTCTCTACGCTATGACTTACCTACTTTGAGAGAATGCTGATAAGGCAATTGAGGCTGGTATTATTTTATGATGTGACGACTGTGAATATACCTCTCTCGAAGCCCTCAAGACATATATTATTTGATGAGTTATACTGGGTCTCATAAATGTTACAATTAGGCCGGTACTTAAAATACTCTCTCTTCCACTATTCTTTTTATTCTTTGGAATGGCTAGCTTTGTGATTAACTGAGTCTTACTATACCTCTTCACATTTATAATAAATGACATCCTCTTAATACCTGGTGTAGGATACGAAATAAATGGAATAATAAACTACGTAATTGCAGTTGCAATTTTTACAGTTTTGAATACCCTCTACTCACTATTATTCTTTAAAAAATAAGTATGCTATCTTTCATGCAAGCAGCTGAAGTTATACTTTCTATAGCAATCATTTTCGTTGTTTTAGTTCAAAACAAAAACGTTACACTTAACCTTTCAAGTATGTCTGGAGGAATGGGGACAGTTACAAAAAGAGGTCCTGAAAAAGTACTTCACAATGCTACTATTATTATAGGAGCTGCCTTCATTGTGAACTCTCTACTACTTTTTGTAATCTCGTAAGTAGAAATCTAACATGAGCGATATAATCGTTAAAAAAATAAAAAAATATGTGCTATATATTAGTGCAATTTTTTTTGTAATTACAGCTGTTCACCTCGGATATATATACACCTATGACGGAGCTGAAAGTGAAGCGATTGAGTGATGAACTATATCTGAAGCTATCATTTGAAGCTTCCCCCACTTTAATCCGCTCGTTCCAAGTAATGACCATAACGCATACATAAATGGTCTTCTTTATAGGTCTATGATGGAGTATAACGTGGAAAAATGAGTATTTGAAAGTGATTTAGTCAGCTGTAATACTGATAATCTACTCCTAATTAGCTGTAGCCTTGAGAATAATCTCCTCTGGTCAAATGAAACAGAAATTACTACAGAAGATATCAAATCAACTCTCCTTCTTATAAAAGATACGAAAGTAAATCCGATAATAGCATCTCTTTTGAGTGAGACTACTATAGAGACAAGTGAGGATACGATATCATTTAGTAATCAAACAAAAGATATCAATTTTCTCCAAATTTTCTTACAACCAATACTTCCTGAGTCTCTAATAGATAGGCTAGATAAAGAAAATATTGAAGGGAAATTCTCAGAGGTAAATGGAATATATTCATGAAGATTTCTTCTGAAAAACATCTCTCAAGACGAAACTGTAGGCATTACAAAAATAACACTCGCGAAAAATGAGTTCTACAACGAAAATGAAATGTATATTCAGTTCCTGATTCTCAATCTATTTAGAGATGAATGACATTTCTTAAAGAACAAAAATTCTTTCAATATATTTAATGATAAGGATTCTATTATAGCTGGAAGCATACCTAGGCTTACGAGTCATGAGTATACTCTTTCTCAGTTTGTATGAAGCTTCATGAACACTGAAACTTTAGGTACTAATTTTAGAGAATATCTTTCTAGTAGCATTGATAGGGAATCTATTGTAAATGCCATTTGATCAAGCAAAGTATCTCCTGCATTTAATCCTTTTCTTTCTGGTAAATCTATCGATATTGAATCAACTGATTTTAATCTCCCTGAATACTTAGAATCTAAGTGATATTATAAAAAAACGGCTCTTTTAAAAAGTGCTCTTGCACAGGAAGAATCTGAAAAACAAGAGCAGCAAAATTTGATTTCAAATGAAGTTAAGCCAGAATCAACAGAAGCCCTAGTCATAGAGAAAACTCAAGAGAAACTAAACTATGTACGTAAGCCATATAGTGACAAGTATAACTTTGTTACGAAAGATAATATTCTCATAGAGTGAAGTGTAGAAAGTGGAACAGAAGCTGTATACATAAACGACTACCAGCTTTCATGATTTACTCCATGAGATAATGTTTTTTACTATAGGCTTTTAGAATCATATGATACTATTTCTGAGTGAGAAAATAGTTATAAAGTCTATTTTGAAAAAGATTGAAAAAAAGAATTAAAAGAAGAGTTTTTCTATATATACAATACTGATAAAGCTACTCTCGATCTTATAGAATCTGAGTATTTTGGTGCATCTAAACCTAGCTCTATAAGTCTTCCAAAAGAAATATCTGAAGAAACGACACAAGAAAACCTCAGCCAAAGCTGATCAAGTCAGGAATCAAGTAGCTCTGATGACACTGAAAACGTAAGTAAGATTAGTATTATCGAAAATGATCTCTCACTAAGTAAAATCCAATCACTCGATGAAGCATACTATTATGACGCTGCAGGTCTTCCTTTTACGCTTAATCTTGTCTATGCACAGAGTGATTCAAATATGGAGACTACTATTCAAAGTATCACTACTCAATTAAAGCAGCGAGGTATACTCATAAAGCCAAAAGCTTTGAGCCTGTGAGATATTACGGTACAGCTTAGGAATGAAAGCCTTGAATACGATATGATAGTCTTGGGAATCAATCTCTGATATTTTGATTCAAATCTTTTTCCATATTTTCACTCAAGCCAGGTAAAAAATGGATACAATCTTTGAAACTTTAAGAAGCTTTCCCTCGATATACTTCTTGAAGAACTAAAATCAAATAATCTATCTATTACAAAACGTGAAGAGCTTGAAGCCAAAATGCTCGATATTATTTCTGCAGGTGCTATAGTAAAAGTTCTCTATACTCCTAAAACTCAATTACTCATAGATAAGAATATTAAAAATTATTATCCTCCAAAACATATGCCAGATGCGCGTCATAGATACTACCCTCTTCTCAAAAGCTATCTCACAGAGAAACGAATTGTAAAAAAAGAAGAAAAAAGTATATATTGATTCTTTTCGTATCTCGCAGCTCGTTTACTCCCATAAATATAATATGGATTTACAATTTACACAAAGAATACTCACTCCAGCTCTCGAGCTTATAAAAAGTGATTCTCGAATAAAAAGATTCTATTTTTTTCCGGGACTTCTTTCTGTAATATTCTTTTCCGTACTTCTTACCTACCAAGTGATCTATACATATAGTGTGCTGCTAGGAAAAAAAGAAGCAGTATTTGAAGTCATACTTAACTTCTTTCACTCACAGTACATAACACAAGCACTTATTGCGTCAGGTATTTTTCTTATCTGTTATATCATACTTGTTCCAATATTTGAATGAGCACTGATACGATACATAGATAAGGCTCAAAATGAAGATGCGAGTCGAAGCGATTCACTCTGACATGGGATTATGCGATTTGCTCCCCTTTTTGAGTTCAACAACATATTTAATATGTTTAAATTCATGAGTATTGTAAACGGATATCTGTTTGCTCTCAGGTTCTTATGATTGGAGTATATATCTTTTCTCTCTATCACTTTTACGATTGCCTTTCTCTTCTCTATTGTACTCAACATACTCATATCATATGCTCGTTACGAAATCGTTCTCGAAAATAAATGAGTATTTGAAGCTATAGGAGTTTCCTCGCAGATCGCACTTTTAAATATAAAAACAACTCTGCGCTTATATGTCCTGATGTTTATTATGAATATAAAAGTAGTAGTAAATTTCGTTATTTTTCTTATTTTTCCGATTATTTCTGCGTTTATCGTCGGTTTTGTAAGTTCACAAACATTTCTCGCTATCACCTTTCTTGTCTTGTGAGGAATATTTATCTTTCTTCTTATCATTTTATGATACCTCGCTTGAGTTTTAGAAGTTTTTACAACCGCGATATGGTACAATGCCTATATCGAGTGAAAAGAGAAACTTAAAGATTCTAAAATGTAAAAAAAACTTCCTTAAGGAAGTCTTTTTTTAACTCGTGAATTTTTCAAAATGTTTTTCATAATATGATTTCATATACTCAAGATTTTGCTCTACCCTTTCAGAGTTTCATACTCCAATCTCTTTAGGATTTACTTTAAGTGTAATATATCATCCATATCCTGTTGACTTGAGCTTCATCAAAAAACTTTCAAGTGGAAGATATGAAATTCATCCACCTGCTCCACCAGGAAGTATACCTCTCTTCATACCATGTTTATCTGAAAAGAATATGTTTTTTACAGATTTTCAGAGCATTGCTTGCGCTTTTAGAATATCCATACTTGATGAGCTATCAACTCCGAGGATATCAAGTGTTGTATCTCCCGTTACTGTTTTAATTTGAGAAAAAGTAGCATTTCTATACTCAGGAATAACAAAAAAGAGAAATTTTGGTTCTACGTTTTGTACACAGATACTTATATGAGTATCTCTTTTAATCTTCACAAGATCATTTCCAAACCATTTTGTATCTTTATCTGTGATATGGGGAGGAGACACGGTTACTGTTTGAACCTTGAGTTTTTTTGCCATAAGCACTATTTTTTCTAGTTTTTTCTTACTCATATTTTTTCCAGGAGCAGTAAGAGATATAACAGGCATATCAAACTGCCCAGAGAGCTCGAGAATATAATCCTCATCCCAAAGGTCAAAATTGAGTGTTCAAAGTGCAATATCTATCCCTGTATATCCAGCTTTTTTTGCAAACTGGAAAATCCTATGGAGACCATATCAAGTAAGACTTGCTGTTGAAAGAAGTAACATATATATAATTTAGATCTATAACTAGCTTTATACTAGCATAAAAAAAGAGTATTTTCAAAAAATACCCCCTTTTTCTCACTTGCACATATGCTTTTTTTACCCTAAATGTGTTTTTCATCACATAAATGGTCTAAGCACTTCTGGTATCTCGACTTTTCCATCAGCTGTTTGAAATTGCTCCATAATAGCAAGTCATGTTCTAAACGTTACCGCAGTACAGTTGAGTGACCATGCATATTCCCTCTCACCGTCTCTATCATAAGTCGTTTTGAGTCCTCGTGTCTGATAATCTGAAGCAGCTCCATTAGAACATACTTCTCGAAACTTGTTTTCCCCAGGAAACCATGCCTCATAATCAACTTGTTTATGATGCTTTGCTGGCATATCACCACTACATACCTCTACTGCTCTAAAATGTAATCCTAGTTTTGAGTATATTTCTTCATTGATTTTTGCATTGAGCGCAAATACTCTCTCACTATCTTCAGGTCTACAGAGAGCATCTATTTCTATTTTTTCAAATTGATGAACTCTCAGAATTCATTGTTGATCTTTTCCATAGGATCCTGATTCTTTTCTAAAACAGGTAGTATTTGCCATAACAAGTATAGGCTCTTTGAGGTCTCATACATGTTTTTTAGCGTAGTATCACATGAGTGGTTGCTCTGAAGAAGGGATAAGATAGTATTTCGTATCTTCGTTTATAGTTACTTCATAGAGTTGTCCATCAAAATCAGGGAGATTTCCTATATCAGTCATTGTTTTTTCATTGAGCATCAAAGGAACATACATTGGCTCAAAGCCATTATCCCAGATAATTTGTTCTACCCAATTAAAGAGGACTTTTTGAAATTTAGCCATCTCTCCACGCATAAAGTACCCTCTTGCTCACATAACTTTTGCCCCCGTTTTTTGATCTACGTATTTTTTGTATACATCTAGTTCGTAATACGGTTTTACCTCAAAATCAAAGCTTGGTTTTTCTCACCATGTTTGTACTACTGGGTTATCTTCGTCACTCTTCCCTACTGGAATTCCATCATAGGTCAGGTTTGGTATTTTTGCAATAGCCTTTGTAAGACTGAGCCCCGTCTCTTTAAATCCTGTTTCTTTCTGCTTTATCTCATCACTGAGTTTTTTCATATCACTGAGAGCTGATTCTCTCTCTTCTGGTGACAGATTTCAAATAGTCTTATTAAAATCATTCTTTTTTTGAAGGAGTTCATCAAGATCTGTTTTTTGGTTTTTCCATAATTCATATACATCTGCAGCCTGCGCAGCAAATTCTGGATTTCATCCTCGAATTTCTAGTTCTTTTGCATATCTGCTCACATTCTGAGCTAAGTGTTTAATATCTATCATGTGTGTGAATATTATTAATAATTTTTCTTAAGCATCCTTTGTGCTTGTCGGTCTACATCTCTTTCTTTGAGAGTTTGCTTTTTCTGGTAGGATTTCTTTCCCTTTGCGAGCCCTACTCTCACTTTTATGAGGCTTCAGGAGAAGTAGAGTTGGAGAGCTAAAAGCGTGTATCCTCACTCTTTGAGTTTCGAGCCATAGTATATTATCTTTTTCTTTGGTAGGAGGATCTTTCTTGGCCTCTCAGCTTCAATGACTCATGAGTTAGAAAGTGTTTTCCACGCTCATATATGCATCTGTTTGAGCCAGAGTTCTCCGTTTTGAGAGGATATATAGGAGCCTTTTAGATTTGCCTGCTTTGCCCTAATTGATTTTACTTCATGTCACAATAATTCTATACCTGCTTCTTGAGTTTCAAGAATCTCATAATCAAAATATGCTTTTTTATTTCTTACTATTTCCGTCATAATATTTACTCAAATGTATCTTTTCTTAGCTCTATAAGTTCATTATATGTTTTTCACTTTCAGAGCCAATCCCAAGCCATATAATCTCAAAAGTCATAACTTCCTGCTCTGAGTATATTATACGGATTTTTCATAACTGCGAAATGAAGATGATAGTCATCATATCCTTTTTCCGGGACTCCACTTACTCAAACTTTTCAAACTTTTTGCCCTCTTTTTACAACACTTCACTCAGTAATATCACCTTCTACAAAGTCGAGATGACTATAAAATACTACTTCACCTTTCATAGTTTTGAGCCATACCTGATTCCCTCTAAGTATATCCAGATTTTTTAACTTTTGTTCTTCTCCTAGGGAATCTCAATATACAATTCTTGAAAAATCACTATCTTGAAATCCATCTACAACTCGGACAACAATAGCATTATCTAAAGCTATAAGTTCGTCTCAAATATTGCCATCTATGTCCCAACCATGATGGATACCATCGGTGTATGCAGCTCTGTATGGTCTCCCTGAGTTTGGAATCTTGCTTGGTGTATCAGAAAAACTTCTCCCAACTACTGGATTTAAGTACTTTTTTTCTCTTTGTGTAAGAATATCCGAGATGATACTACTTTTATAGCTCATATTTTGATATGCTTTCTGTCAGATATAAAATTTAAAATATTTTACAATATTATTTCGTTTATAGTCTTTAAATATACTGAGTGAATCTATATCTTTACGTAAAGATGCTTGGTATTCTTTAAGTTTTGGTGTAGCGTAATCAATAAATTCATTATATAATGAGATATCATGTATCAGATTAAGTTTATGAATTGTATTTGCATAACTCTCTTCTCAGAGAGTGAGTACAACATTTCCATTTTTACAATTAGTATCACCTGAGTAATCAACACTAAAAAAATAAAGATTTTTCTCAGAGAGGAGAAAGTCTGATTTTATATCACAGAGGGATGAAATAGTAGCATTTTTTAGATCAACATTTGATTGATACACCAGTACTGTATCTTGCAGACTCTCAGAGTTGAGATATACCTCATCACTTACTGCCATTCTAAATCGTATTTCTGGATTAAATACAAGGTTTCATCAGAAAACAAAACCAAATCAAAACACCCCACATACAAGCAGAAGTGACAATATAATAAGTATATTTTTAAGCATTTTTTCTCATCGAGTTTTAGGAATCTATTTTTGGCTTCTATTATATAAAAAAGGAGCTACTTACAAAACGTAAATAGCTCCTTTTTTGAAATAGCTTTTAGAGTCCTTCAAAGATTCATTCTAATTCATCAAGAGGGTTATCATATTCATCTCTATACTCCATAAGAACTTCTCTCATGTATGAAGCAAGGGCCTTATATTTTGTTTGTCTTTCATATTTTTTGAGCCTCACGAGAACAGTATCAATCGTTGATACAATTTTAGCATCTGAAAAATCAGCATTTTCCATTCTTTCCATAAACATTGCGATCATCTCATCTACTCTCAATTTCATTGCAGAAGAGAGCTCTTTTACTACTGCCTTTTTCTGAGCTACTTTATTTTTTACATATTCTTTTTTCTCAGTTTTGTTGTAAGATTTTTTTTCACTGTATTCTTTTTTATATTCTTCTTTTTCGTATTCCCCATCCCACTCGAGTTTTTGTACTTCTCCACAATATCTATCTTTTGAATAATCATCATTAAGAGTAATCGCACAAATCCTTACGTAATGATATGTTTCTCCTCTTTGGAGTTTAAAACTACTCTCTGTTTGATTCTCATTTCCGACAAATACAGTTTTATCATAAGGATATACTGGCTTTGAATTACTTGTTGAATATACTAGCTTATACCAATCAAATCATTCACCTTCAAATTCGTCCCACTCAGCTTCTACCACACCATTTTCTAGTTCTAGTTCAAGATCGAAATCATAGTATATAACTTCTCTATCTTCCATCTCTTTTGGAGCATCACTTTTCTCGTAGTATTCATCTCCAGCATATACTCCGATTGAACTAAACATTCCTAATAAAAGTAGGAAACTGACTATTTTTTTCATAATAGAAAATTAATAATAAACCCTCATATTATAACGCAATCACATTTATATCAATTACGAAAAAGCCTTTATAACTTGTTAAAAATATATTTTATGTATAAATATAGTTATTTGTAGTTATCTTTATACTTATCAAGTTCTCACAGTATATAATCTATAGTATTTTTTAGCTTAGGTTTAGTATTCTGAGCTTTTATAAGTTTTTCTTCTATAAGGTTAATAAGAGAAGTTATCTTCGTGTTTGAATATCATTTTATTTCAAGCTTTTTAAAAAAATCATTCAGTATAGTATCTATTTTAACTCTATTCTCTTCAGAAATGTACTGTTTTTTTATACAACCACATCAAACATCATCTCCAAAATATTCCCATCCAGATTCGCAGGTGTACTTCATTATTTGACACTGTTTTGTGTTTCACACGTAATATTTGCTGTTAGTTGCTTCTGGGAGTGTTTTTTTACATTCCCCTTCATGGAGAAACTCAGCCCCATCACTTTCTAACATACACTTATTGGAGTATGTTCTTTGCTGAGATGCACAATCCAGACTCAAACAAGCCTTCTGAGGAGACATGCCACATACCGGAGCATAGTCCATAGTACACATCATGGCACTCGCTTGTCATGTCATAAATAGAAAACAGCTCCCGAGTATAGCAAGTATACATCATCTCATACGAGTAAAATTAAAAGTTAAACTTCATACATTATAACGATAAACTATTGTAATGGTGACAAAAGTATTATTTTTTTATTTTTCTTAAAATTTGAATCAAGTAATACTTAAGCTTCTTATTTACGAATAGAAAAGACCCGGAAACATATGTCTTCTTTGGACTCAGTTTCATCTTAAAATCCGTCACTCAGGCAAGAGCAGATTTTTTTTCATTATCTCCTGCCACTCCAAGAAAATCATACATTCTGCATCATCTCTTTATTGCATGTTCTATCGCAGTCCACTGCAAGAGATATGGAGCCATGAGATTACGCTTATGACTACTCGATGCTCCATAATAATAGGTCATCACACCATCCTCTACTACAAATATCCCAGCTGCTATAAGTTCTGATTCATGATAGGCAAAAAACATTTGTGAGTTTTCCAGTGATTCTAGAAATACTTTATAGTATTCAAGTGTATTCCCAGCAAAACTGTCTCTCGCAGTAGTTTCACTCATGAGCTTGTGAAACTTCTCTATATTTCCCATATGTTTCTCTACCTGTTCGACTACGACTCCCTTTTTATGAGCGACTTTGATATTGTATCTTCCCTTTGGCTTCATCGCTGTTAATATCTCTTCTTCTCACTGGCTCAGATCAATAAGCGCTGTATATGGTGGAATGAATTTTTTATAGTATTTCCCTGATTTTTCTGTCACTTCTCAAGAATAATTTATCGTCTCGACTTGCACAAAGAGACATTTCTCTTCTCGGCATAGCTCCTGCAGACTTTCCTGTAAGTCTTCATCGCAATCTCACTCAAGTCCTATCACAAAGAGACCATATTCTCACAGTGATACTCGTCTTTTTTCTACAAATACTGTTCCGTACTCAGTGTCTTCAGAGTTATCAATATCTCTCTCAATCATAAAATACTCTTCGCTTTGTCAGCTTGCGATGAGCATATCTTGCCATGATTGTGTTTGCCAGAGGGACATAGGTTTTGAGTTTGGGGTAATTTAGCTATAGTATATCTATAAATACTATTTATCAATTTTTCTCATGGACTCAAACCTCAATCTCGCAGTTCTCATCGATGGAGACAATATTCCATCAGCTTATATCACTGAAATGATGGCTGAAATCTCAAAATACGGAAATCCTACTATCAAGCGTATCTACGGAGACTGGACTCGACCAGGACTTGGGAAATGGAAGAATCTTCTCCTTGAAAATGCTATTACTCCGATCCAGCAATACGGATACACTGTGGGGAAAAATGCTACTGATAGCGCAATGATCATCGACGCGATGGATATCCTTTATGGGAAAAATATTGATGGATTTTGTATCATTTCCTCAGACAGTGACTTTACCAAGCTCGCAACCAGACTCCGAGAAGCTGGAAAGCTCGTAATAGGAATCGGAGAAAAAAAGACTCCCAATCCATTCGTGGTAGCCTGTGATAAATTCGTCTATATAGAAATACTCAAAAAGCAGACCAAGCAAAGCTCTGAAAATAGCTCCCAAGTCGATACGATCTGACCAAAAGAACTCGAACTCATATCCAGCAGCGTCAACGATCTCTCAGATGATAGTGGTTGGGCATTTCTCGGGGATGTGTGAGGACTCATCCAGAAAAAGCAACCAAGCTTTGATTCACGTAACTACGGCTTTGAAAAACTCACTCCCCTCATCGTCTCAACCGGCAAGTTTGAGATTGA
>JAHDGX010000011.1:0-17373 GCA_020631575.1 Candidatus Altimarinota bacterium
TTAAATATAGCTTTTCTACCTCTCTCATTATGATGTCAATTTTGAGATGAATTTCAGGAGCATTTATATTCTTGTGACTTATAAATATTCAATCTATAACATTTCGTGATCATTTTACTATTTCTTTTCCATTATAGTTGAAGTGAGATGATTTTCATGCATCGAGATTTAGAGCATCCCAACATCAAATTTTGAATAGTTTAGGAGCTATTTCATCAAGAGAAGCTGGACTCGTTCTTCAAAACATTATTTCGGTTTTTTCTTTATTTGAACAGATAAATTGCCTAGGGAGTTTGACAGACATCTTATAGTCATATAAGCCTATATCATGATAGTACTCAAGGGTGTTTTTACCATTTTGAAATATTAGAGGGTGATTTCATAATCATTCATATATTTCATCTCGCATACCTGAATTAATGCGGTCTGTTTGATATAAAAAAGGGAGAGTATTTTTATCCCAAGCAAATACGACTCTATCCCCTGTTTCTCAGTAAAAACTCATGTCTTGACCTTTTAGAAATCTTTCGTTTATTGTATAATTCTTACCTCAGCATTGTGGGTAGTCACTTGGGCAGAAAAAAACTCAATTGATACCAGAAATTCCATCATAATAGTAAGAAATATCGCTTAATGAACTTCATACATTACTGATTCATACTTTAAGATCATAAGTGTTAGATCATACCGGATATGTTATGTACTGAATATTCATGTCTCATAATTGTTGGCTTGTAAAAGAATTTCAAAATGCGACAGAGGGAAGAGAGGAGAGCAATAATGTTATAAGAAATAATTTCATAAGTAACAATAAAAAGTATAAGATACTTGAACATATATAAAATTATATGAAAAATAACATAAATTCAATATAATAGGGAGTGTTAAAAACTTATACCTATCACTTAACATAATATAACTTATGTTAAGTGATGTAGTAGACAGTTCTTGGATTCATAGTATCTTGTATATTTGACTGTTTTTATAGTTTTTTCGCTTTAGTAGTTTATTTTTACTTTTAGTACACTTTAAATTACATTTACTGATAATTTATATTTCAGCTCTCTCCTATCTCTTAATTATAAAAAAAATGAAAATACTTATCATATCTGATATACATGAAAATTTTGATAATCTTTCAAGAGTTCTTCAAATGATCCCAGAACTCTGAGTTGAAATGATATTTTGCCTTTGAGATCTAATAAATTGATGAATTTGACGCATGATAGCATCTCAAGATATACCAACACATCTTGTATGGTGAAATAATGATGGTACAAGAGTTGCAATAACGAAAAAATTCCTTGAAGCTAATAACTGATCAATTATTTCAGATGAGTGTTTCGATAAATGTCAAGTTTGAGGAAAGTCTATATTTTTGACTCATTATCCACTCTTAGCCTGATCTGTTGCGAGATCGTGAGATTATGATGCAGTGTTTTATGGGCATGATCATAAGATATATGAAGAAATGGTTTGAAACTGTTTACTATACAATCCTTGAGAGATTTCAGCACATAAGACACAAACTTGCACTTTTTGAGTATATGATACGCAAACAAACACAGTTAAAAGTCACAGTATAGATAATCCATCATCTATAAAAACAGATATTTCTAAAGACTTTATGAATGATCTGAAACTAAAAAAGTCTCCGAGAAAGTATTGATAGTTATGTTATTTTTGACTTAGGATTATAGCGAGACGCACTATTTGTAGCTTTTTTATTCGCTCTCTATCTTGCGTCTGCTTCCTTTTGATATCAATGATTTCAATAAGCTTTTTGCGTTGCTCTGGAGAGTATTCATTGACAGCTTGTATGAGTGTTTGAATCTTTGCTGTGCTAGTATTATTCGTTATTTTTTTATTACTTCATTTCTGTACCAGGATTCTTCATTTCGAAAACTCTAAGTTATCTGATCTAATTTTTTGTACTTGTTTGTATAGTTCATCTCAGGGACAACTTGTATGTGTTGCATCTTTATGTCCTATCAGGACACTATCTAAGTATGTTTCTATTGGAAATGTATCACATTTTTCTCATTTACAGTCCCTATGGTAATATCGTTGATTTCTGAGATCGATTCAATACTTTTTTATAAGATATTGAGTTAATGATTCAAGAGATTGGTATTGATTTTTATTAATGCCATTCTCATGATAATCTCAAATTACTGCTATTGAGACGCTTCCAAAATTATTATATTTTGAGTGTGCTCCTATGGCATAATCTCATCACTCTCTCCCCTCGAATATTTCCCCATCATATCAAATAATATAGTTATATCAGATATCACCCCACTGTCGTGATAAGCTATGGAATCTGTGTATATCTCGCACTCATGTGAGCGAGTCTTTATATTCGCTGTGTGTATGGTGTATGACTATAGAGTCTACTGTATTAGTGTACTTAATCGGCCATGCGTATCTATAGTTTCAACTATCTTTATAACGAAGAGTTTCTTTTGATGTAAACTGCTCTATGAAATTTCCATAGAGATATTCTTCTACGCGTTTGTTTTTATTCCTTAATTCTTGCAGTCTTTCTGGATTAAGAGGAGTCGCGTTTTTTTCATTTTCTTCCCTTTTTGCAAGTATTTGCTGCCAATATATACCGTTTCTATCGTTGTACTGGGCATTTGCTCCCCAACTCGCTCTTGGGATGATAAACGGTTTTTCTCATTTTTCTGAACTAGAAAAAGATGTTCAAATAATTGAAGCATATATGAGTAATCATAAAAATGTAAGCAGAGTGTATCTCATTTAAGTGTTTGTTACAATTTTATGCATATCGATGTCATGAGCTTTTGTCTCTATCTCGTTTAAGAGTTGAAAATCAAAACAAACTCATACTTTTCTAGATTTTTTATACCTTCCGTTTGAAAAGAATCTATCATAGTATCATCTCCCTCTTCAAAGTCTTTTTCAGTTTTTTGTAAATGCTCTCCCTGGAATAATGAATACATCTATCTCTTTTTCGTATACTTCATACTCTCCATCAATGAGTATCATCTCTGTTTCACTAATAACTTGTGGAGTATAAATGTTGTATCAGGCTGAGCTAAGTTTTTTTATAAGTTCATATGTTTGTACTTCATCACTCAGGCTTTCATATATACATATATTTTTGATTTTTTTATCACTTATTGATTGCCAGAGTTTTTGCTGTATTACTTCACTTTTTTCTGTGAGTTCTTCTCTCTCTACCTTATTAAAGAGAGCTTTAATATGTTCACGAATTTCTTTCTTGGTTTTCATACTTATATTATACGAAGCTTTTACTTGAAAAGTAAGTATTTTTTTGTATAGTCATTGACATAAAAATATTATTAATTTTAAATAATTTAAATGAGGATTTGAATTGATGCTATGTGAGGTGATTTTTGACCTGAGGTAGTTGTTTCCTGAGCAATGGAAGCTTTGATAGAGGAAAAAACTTTACTCGTAACTCTTTATTGAAATAAGGAAAAAATTCAGAGAATTATTGATGAATCAGACTTAGATGATTCTATTTTAGAAAGAATAGAAATTCAATCTACTAACGACATTGATAATATTCCACAAGACAAAAAGGTTACTAGTCGAGGTGAAATAAGATGAGCTTGAGTATATGCGAATTCAAGCATGATGCTACCAATCCATGATTTAGTAAGTGAGAAGTCAGACGTTAGTTCTGTTTTATCTGCTGGTAATACAGCATCATTTGGTTTCTGAGTGACAGCATTGTGTAAAAAGATAGTGAGAGTAAAAGGTCCTATGTCACTCATGATAACTTCTCCTAATAAATGAAATGATAGATGATCAAGCGTAGTACTTGATGTTGGAGCTGATGTGTGAACAAATAAAACTCCAGATAAAATTGCGAGAAAAATAGTAGAGGATGCTATTTTAGCTTATTCATATTGCAAAAATACTCTTGGTATTGAAAATCCGAAGATATGACTCCTTAATATAGGATGAGAAGATGATAAATGAAACGACCCAACGAAATTAGCATTTTCTATGTTGTCATCAGAGTTTCCAGATGCTTTTATTTGAAATGTTGAACCAAATAATCTTTGTAAAAATAATTGCGATATCATTGTTACAGATGGTTTTACGTGAAATATTGCACTTAAGACGGTTGAGTGAGTAGTAAAATTATTTGCAGAAATATTAAAAGAAGCTGCTACTGATGCAAGCTTAATCCCTAGATTATGAGCAAAACTTGCGAAACAATCAATAATTACGGCTCCTTTTGATTTTTTTGATCCTAATAAAAATCCAGCAGCTGTTTTTACTGGTTTAGAGCAAGCAGTAGCTAAAGTACATGGAGATTCAGATTATATTTGATTTAAAAATTGAATATTGCAACTCTTTCATTATCAAAACCAACTGTCTCAAGAAGTTGTAAGGAGAGATATTCAACAGCAAATTGAAACTCTGAGGAATTCTCTCCCACAAAAAGACGAAGCTTAAACTTCGTCTTTTTGTTCGTCAGTTGCTAGACCATAGCGTCTCATGTGTACGTCGAATATATCTTGCGTAATTTCCTCTGATTCTAGAAGTTTTGTGAGATATCTTTTCATTGGAATCATACCATCAGCCTTTCCAGTTTCGATTGCTCAGTTTATTTGGTGCAGCTGATTTTCTCGGATCATATTTTCAATTGCCTTGTTTTTGATCATGACTTCTGTTGCTGCGACTCTTGATCCATCCTGTTTTTTGATAAGATCTTGCCATACAACTCAAAGGAGAGATTCTGCTACTTGGGTTCTGATATAGGATTTTTCATCTCCAGGAAACATATCTATGATTCTTGATATAGTTCGAGCTGCTCCAGATGTATGGAGTGTTGCAAATACAAGATTCCCTGTTTCTGCTGCTCTGAGAGCGAGTCTAAAAGTTTCGAGGTCTCTCATTTCCCCTACCATGATGACATCACTTGCTTGTCGGAGAGCGTATTTGAGACCGTTTTCAAAACTGTGAGTTGAGTTTCCTACTTCTCTTTGTTCTATAAGTGACTTGTTTGAGCTATGAACGAATTCTATAGGATCTTCTATGGTAATAATATGTTTCTTATAGTTTTTGTTTATTTCATTGATAAGCGCTGCAAGTGTTGTTGATTTCCCTGATCATACTCCACCAGTAATGAGTACAAGACCAGCTTTTCTATTTGAGAAACTTTTTATAACCTCCGGAATATTAAGAGAATCAAATTCAGGGATACTATCGGCAATGACCCTAAACACGAGACCATATCCAGATTTTTGTTTAAACCCATTTACTCTGAATCTTCCAAGCTCATTTGCTTGGATAGAAAAATCTATTTCCATTTCGGCAACAAACTCTTCTTTTAGTTTTTCTGGGATGATATCAAAAATCTCATTTTTAAGAGATTCTCCACTGACTTTTCAAAAATCTTCAAGGTAGACTATTTCCCCACTTTTTTTGATAGCTGGAAAATTTCCAGGTGAAATAATAATATCTGATGCTCCCTGCTCAATAGCTTTTTGTAATACTTGAGAAATCATACAATATGTTATGAAATTAATATAGTACTATATTATCATAAAAATCTGGACAATACAATTATTTTAGGTGCCTCTTTGAAAAATCTTTAAATTCTTCATAGGTTACATCATTATCTCTCCAGTATTCATATATTTTTACTACATTTTTAGGTTCCAAGGCTATATATTTTTTGATATTTGAATGAGCATTTGGAAAAACCTTTCTTACTTGTTTGGTTCGAAATATATTTTTTTCTATCGACATAAGAAACTTAAAATAAGCAAGGTCCTTCAGCCAGTCTGAGATTCAGGCTCAGCATTCGATTGAAAATGGGAAATCTGCATAGTAGAGAAACTCTAAGAAATCCATTCCAACAGTTGAGACGTCTATATCTGCTAATAGTATAGCATATGGATCCTTGTTTACAGCTCTATTCTTAAATACGGTTCCGATAATTGACTTTCGAACAATCGAATAATCTATACCTGTGTAATTATACTTCTTCTCAAAATTTATAATCCCCTCAAATGCCATATCAAGAGAGCGAAATTCATCGAGATCTTCAGCTGTACCGGTATGACCAGCGTCATGAAATAAAGCTGAAATAAAGAGACTCTGAATTTCTATGATATTGTACTGGCTTTGAGGAAGTTTGAGTATTCCTTCTGCCACCTTGAGTGCGTGGAGGAAATTGTGATATGGTACATTTTCATCATATAATTTCTTAATTTCTAAAAGTTCAGCTTCTCAAATAAGCTTACTTTGGGAAAGACTTTTTATAAGTATAGATTCTTCACGTGATTTGTATATGGGAGACTTCATAGATCTATTTTACACCTCTTCCCTCTTTTACACAAAAAAATTGACTTTACAGCTTGCTGCTTTATTATGGATTTGTTAATTTTCTAAAGCAAGCACGTATATGCTAGCATTACTTGTAACATCTTCTACGACTACCACTCTTACATAGAGGGCTTTTGTAGATATAAAAAAATACTGCGAAATCTCTCTAGAAATGGAGAGATTTTTTAATACCTTAATCATAAATATGAACTACTCACTCGATACAAAGAGACACTCACTTGCACATATTATGGCACAATCTGTGCAACAAAATTTTCCAGGTACTCGCTGCGCTACGGGACCATTTACAGATGATGGATTTTACTATGACTTTGATTTTGGACAGCAAGAATTTTCAGACAAAGATTTCAAAACGATAGAAAAATCTATGAAAAAAATTATTTCGCAAAACCAAGATTTTCAAATGTTTGAAGTGAGTTATGAGCAGGCTCGAGAAATACTAAGACTCATGTGAGAAGACTTTAAAATAGAGCTGGTTGATATGCTCGAATCTGGAAAGTTTAAAAATACAGAAAAGATCTCAGGAAAAATAAGCTTTTATATCAATACTGGGAAATGAGGAAATGCTTCAGATTTACAGGATTTCATCCAAGAAAAATGATATTTCAATTTTTCTGAGCATCTTGATGGAGATCAAGTGAGAAATCTCAAATTTATAGATATGTGTGCTGGTCCAGAACATGTAGCCTCTACATCAAGTCTCGATGCTAATAGCTTCAAACTTGCAAGAGTCGCTGGTGCATACTGGCTGTGAAACGCTGAGAATCAGCAATTAACTCGTATATACGCATTTGCGTTTGATAACAAAGCTGACCTGGATATGCACCTTAATATACTAGAAGAAGCAAAAAAACGAGATCATAGAATAATAGGAGCGAAACTCAAGCTTTTTTCAGTATCAGAGCTTATAGGTCCAGGTCTCCCTTTGATGCAACCAGCTGGTATGATTATTCGTCAAGAACTTGAGGATTATCTGTGGAGTTTACATAAAAGTAGATGATATGATAGGGTTTGGACTCCCCATATAGCAAAAGAAGCACTCTACGAATGTTCTGGGCATGCTGCGAAGTTTGGTGACGAACTCTTTCGGGTGCAGTGAAAAGAAGATAAATTTATCATGAAACCAATGAATTGTCCTCATCACATGCAGATATTTGCTGATAATCAGTTCTCATACAGAGATATGCCAGTAAGGTATTTTGAACCAGCAACTATTTATAGGGATGAGAAATCAGGACAACTTTCAGGGCTCACTAGAGTGCGAGCCATTACCCAGGATGATGGGCATCTGTTTTGTCGGGTAGAGCAAATAAAAGACGAAGTAAAAACTATTACAGATATCATAAAAGAGTTTTATACAACTCTTGGTCTTACAAATGATTATTGGGTTTCTCTTTCTGTGAGAGGAGAAGACAAGTCTAAATACCTCGGAACTGACGATGTTTGGAAAATAGCAGAAGCAGCTCTTGAAGACGCAGCTCAGGAAAATAAGCTTCCTTATAAACGTGTAGAATGAGAAGCAGCTTTTTACTGACCAAAGCTTGATTTTATGTTTAAAGATGCTATTGGCCGTGAGTGGCAGCTTGCTACGATACAGTGTGATTTTAATCTTCCAGAAAGGTTTGAGCTTGAGTTTACGAATGAAAAGGGTGAGAAAGAACGACCAGTCGTAATTCATAGAGCCATAGCAGGTTCACTAGAAAGAGGTATGTGAGTATTTATAGAGCATTTTGCAGGTACTTTCCCTCTTTGGATGGCTCCAAGACAGGTACGACTTGTACCTGTAGCAGATAAATTCAATGATTATGCTGACTCAGTGTATAAGACTCTCAAGGACTCTTGAGTGAGAGTAGAAATAGATGATAGCTCAGATAGTCTCAATAAAAAAGTTCGAAATGCTGAAAAGATGCATATAAACTATATTCTTGTAATCTGAGAAGAAGAAGTGAACAACTGATCCGTAGCAGTGAGAAACTATAAGACAAAAGAGCAATCAGTGATGAAACTAGAAGAGTTTAGTGAAATGGTGCTGAGTGAGGTACGTGAGAAAAGCCTCTAAGTATACAAAGGCAAAGAGCCGGTCGCGTCATGCGCTCCGGCTCTTTATGTATTCGAGGCCTACCAACACTCTCGTACAGCATCTTCGAATGTCACCCATTGTTCACTTGTGAAATCAACATCAGAGTTCCTTTCAACATGCTTAATGACATCTTCAGGAAAATAGTCCTGGTTTTCATCGTAGATTGACGCTACCAGGTCTTTGATTTGTGTTTCCTGAGTATGGTTAAACCCAACAGGTGTATTCGCATGAATGTAATCCATGACGTGCTCTGCAAAAGTTTTTGCATCCATTGCAACTCTCCCTCAAAATTGTTTGCGATAGCCCACAGAGGTTAATCCTCTGAGACTCGCAAAATAATAGTATCATGAATAATATGTTATTACAAGTTTTGTTGTATAATTAATTTTAGGTAAAAAAGATATTCACTAAGGAATATCTTATAAAGTTATTATGTTTGGGACCGGCCTTAAGCCGAGTCCCGAAAAAGAGGTTAGCGAACCAGTATACATCTCGCCTTAGGAAAAGCGTTTCGAAGAGCAGCATCTATGCTTTGCTCCCCTGTGTTTCCATGGCAACGGAGAGTTGCCAATTCGGATTTTCCTGAAAGGTGTTTGATGAAGTAAAGTCGCGTCATATGCTCGTCCTCGATTTTGCGATCACCACTCAAGAGTTAATCTCTTGGGGCTCGCATGTTCATTGTATCAGGATTCTTGTATTATTTCAACTTATATAACTATTCATTTTATTTCATCATATCTAAATCACTTTACTATAAGCTTTTGGATGATTTTATCGCGTGAATATTTATTCTTAAGCTTTTCATATTCTCTCAGAATATTCTCAGACTCTCAATCTGGAAAATATTCTTCCAAAAGTCAGTCTAAAACCTCCCTATCTCACTTTGTTTCTCAAAGCTTCTGAAATATGTGATAGCGACTCTTGCCTTTGTTTATAAGAATTTCTATTTTTCTTCTGAGGAAACCTTCATCAAGAATACTTTCTCAACTTTCGAGATATTTTTCGAGATAAGATTCTACTTTCTCGATCGGAAATAGCTTCTCTCGCATCTTTTGCCGGATATACCTGTAGTTCTTATTACGAAAGATATAATTATCAATTTTGGAGGCTATTATTTGATCCTCCTGGAGGAGATGTTTTATTTCCTGAAATACTGTTTCACTGTCTTGTTCACTTCCCTTTTCTTTCAGTTTCTGCAGTAACCTATTGTTGCTTGGATAATAACGAAAATAATACCAAAGAGCATAATCTTTGAGTCTTTGAGTGGTATATTTTTTATCCATTATTTAGTATGTCTGCTGTTCTATCAGACTCACTATCATCAAGGTTAGCTTTATCTCAGTATCCTTCAACTGGAACCTCATCTAATTCATCCTTATTACTAGGTGTATATTCACTCATAATTTATTTGTAAAAAAAGTTAAATCATTAATATTCTATATAATATTTTATTTATTCTAAAAGTAAAATTTATGAAAATAGAGCCACTTTTTGATAGAGTTGTACTCAGAGCTGTAGAGCAAGAAACTATTACAAATTCTGGAATTATACTTCCAGATAGCGCAAGTAAGGAGCGACCATTTATATATGAGGTTATTGCTGTGTGACCGGGAAAAGCTGACAAAGATATGTCGAGCATATCTGTGGGAGATAAAGTCCTAGCTGGTCAATACTCATGAGACGAAGTTAAACTTTGAGAAGAAGAATATAAAGTGGTAGCAATAGAATATATTTTAGGAAAAATAATTTAAACTATGGCAAAACAAATAAAATTCGCAGATGAGGCTCGAGGAGCAATGTTTTCAGGGATTGAGCAGGTAGCAAAGACTGTGACTGTTACTATGTGACCAAAAGGTCGAAATGTAGTATTTGATCGAGGTTTTTGAGCTCCTCAGGTAACGAATGATGGAGCGACCATCGCAAAAGAAATAGAACTGGAGGATAAGTTTGAAAACATGGGAGCAGAGCTAGTGAAGCAAGCAGCTGAGAGAGCAAATACGCTTGCTGGTGACGGGACGACTACTGCTACCCTCCTCACCTACGCTCTTGCGAAAGAGTGACTTGAAAATATAAAGGATGGAGTCAATGCTGTAGAACTTAAAAATGGTATGAAAGCTGCAGGAGAAATAGTAATTGCTCGGCTCGCTGAAAATGCAAAAGCAATTAGTAGCCCAGAGGAGATAGAGCAAGTCGCTAGTATCTCTGCTCAAGACTCTAGAGTCGGAGAAATAATAGCCCTCGCGATGGAAAAAGTGGGAAATGATGGAGTTATAACGGTAGAGGAAGGACAAACATTTGAAATGCAGGTAGATATAACCGAAGGAATGCAGTTTGAGAATGGCTATATGAGTCCATATATGGTCTCTGACACTGACAAGATGATTGCAGAGATAAAAGATGCTCCAATCCTCCTCACAGATAAGAAAATCTCTAATATGAAAGAGTTTCTTCCTCTTCTGGAAGAACTTGTA
Source organism: Candidatus Altimarinota bacterium (assembly GCA_020631575.1). Lineage (GTDB taxonomy): Bacteria > Patescibacteriota > Gracilibacteria > BD1-5 > UBA6164 > JAACSU01. Next base: position 10,909 of record JAHDGX010000011.1, read on the forward strand.
AACTCTGGAAAAAAAGACCTTGTAATTATAGCAGAAGATATTGATGGAGAGGCTCTTACGACTATTATCCTCAATAAGCTTAAATGAGTGCTCAATGTGCTTGGGATTAAGGCTCCTGGGTTTGGAGAAAAGAAAAAGGATAATCTTCAGGATCTAGCGGTTCTCACCTGAGCTACAGTCATAACTGATGAACTTGGGATGAAGCTAGAGAATACAACGCTCGCGCATCTCGGAAGAGCGAAAAATGTGATATCTACAAAAGATACGACAACAGTGATTGATGGAGCTGGTAATCAGGACGATATTTCTTCTCGAGTATCAGAACTTAAAGCTCAGCTTGAAACTACAACAAGTAACTATGATAAAGATAAGCTCGCTGAGAGAATAGCAAAACTTGCTGGATGAGTAGCTGTTATCAAAGTCTGAGCCATGAGTGAAGTTGAGATGAAAGAAAAAAAACTCAGAATAGAAGATGCTCTTAATGCTACCAGAGCAGCAGTTTCAGAGTGAGTGGTTGCAGGTTGAGGAATTGCGCTTCTGAGAGCTTCAAGCGTCCTTGATGGAGTTGATCTTTGATCAGAAGACCAAAATACAGGACTCAAAATAGTACAGCAAGCTCTCTGCTACCCTCTGAAACAAATAGTGCAAAACTCCGGTCGAGATGAATCTCTTGTGATGAAAGAAGTATTGTCAAAAGATGATATAAACTACGGATACGATGCAGCACTTGAAGAGTTTGGAGATATGCTCGAATCAGGTATTATTGACCCTATGAAGGTTGAGCGTATAGCACTCCAAGAGGCTATTTCTCTTGCAGGTATGTTTCTCACTACTGAGTCTGCTATCACTGATATACCAGGAAAATGAGATAATGCTCCGGCTATGCCAGCAATGTGAGGTATGGGTTGAATGTGAGGTATGCCTGGAATGGGAATGATGTAAAAAGTATTATAATTTATTAAAAGTCCTGATAAATCAGGACTTTTTTGTATTTTTGAGTGCAATATGATATTTTTAGTATATGTGAGTAGAATGAAATAGTCATAATCAGCAAGATATTTGTGGTAACGATTGAGTGCCATATTTTTCAGATCGAAATCTAGATATACCACAATGAATACGTTTTCATATTTCAGGTATCCATAATGAGGCAACACAAGAACAGGTTGCTTTAAAAGCAAATATTGTAGAAAATTTTATACGATCAAGTATTAATGTGGACTCTTGAAGCCCAGAGCTTAATTCTTATATATACGATGAAATATTTTCTCACCTATATACTTGAGTTTCTGAATCAAGAGGAACTTTAGAAGATATTGATTTCCCAGATTTTGTTTTACGCGATATTTTTATTGCTGCATTAGAGCATTTTGCTTTGGAAAAACCTGAAGATTTTTCTGTTTATTTGAGTTCAGATTCTCATGAAGCAACTTTCTGAAATACTCTTATTGATATTTCTTTACTAGTAGAACATGTTCAAGATAAAAGTATTTGAGAATATGAGCAGGTTCAAAACGATGCATGATCTCTTCTACCGTCTACCTCACCAGAATCAAGAACAGATCTTCCAAGAGAATTACAGTTAATAATGAGTGAAAGATCTGAAAATCAATTTGATGTGTTAGAAAGAGAATGATTTTCTAGGCCTATGCGCAACTTTATCTTGATAGACCTTTTCCCCAATGTTATGGGAGAAGATTTTGAGTTTTGAGATCAACATATAGAGAGACTTCAAAAATTTTGCTTGTTTCTTATAGATATGGAAACAACGAGATGAACCCAAACTGTAAATATGCAGTGATCTTCATGATCTTGATTTACTCAACTTTTGAATGAAGCCCACGCTAGTAGAGAAACGGGTGAGTTTAATAGTATTGACACTCGACTGAGAGAAGCTGTTAAATTTTACAGTGATAATGATCTTTCAAGGCTAAATAGTTTTACGACTATAAATACAGAAAATATCCCTAGAGCAGATTGGGTTCAGGAATTATGGTTGTACAATGAAAATCCTAGAAACGGGAATGAGTTTACTATTGATAGTGAGCTTAAACTCCTTTTAATATTTCTTGCCCAAAGAAATCCTGAGAATCTGAGAAATATTATTTTATGAAATAATACACAAATTGCAGCTATGAACCTGTATCAAACCCACCATACTAATGCTATATGAGTATGAGCTCACCAAGCTGCAAATATGAGACTGCGTCAGATGCTTATGAGACATTTTATATAAGACTATTAGTGGTTGCAATTCTTCCCTTCTTCCCTACAATCTCTCTCGTTTATACTCTAGAGAGATTTTTATGAAGAAATGAGCAATAGTAGAAAATATTACGATTGAAAAGTTGGTTTTTTGAGGAAAAGGTTTTGTAAGGCTTGAAGACTGAAAAGTAGCATTTATCACCGGATGAGCTGTACCTCAAGCTGTAGTAGATATAAAGATTACTAAAAAACGTAAAGATTATTATGAGGCTCAAATAGTAAACGTCATTACGAAATCCCCTCTAGAAACTGAGAGTTATGATCTTTTCCCAGGGGCTCCATGGATGAATATTTCTTACCAGGAGCAACTGAAAATTAAACAAACACAGATTGAGGAATCTATGTTTCACTTAAAAAAATATCAAGAAATTATCAATTTCTTACCGATAGTTCCTGCTCCTGAGCAATTTGGATATAGAAATAAGATAGAATTCTCATTTGGAAAATATATCTCTCACAGAGACGATATACGGCAAGAGTTTAACGTATGATTTCATAAACGTGGAGAGTTTAGTAAGGTTGAAGACTATGATGAATGTCTACTTATAGATGAACTACAAAACGAGATTTATAGAGAACTGAAGCAGTTTTGTAAAGATTCATGACTTCCTGTATATGACCAAAAGATGAATCATGGTTTCTGGAGGCATTTTATGATGCGCAGAATGCATTTTAGTGAGGATATACTGATAGTACTCTCTGTGTATCCAGGATTTTTTGAAAGCACTGAAAATACTGATAATTTTGATGAGGTAGAAAGCCTTGAAAAAATTAGAGTTTTCCTAAAGTCTCTTGCGGAAAAATATACAGGAATCAAATCAGTATATATTTCACATAATGCAAATAAAGCTGACACCCTTATCTGAGAAATGGAGTTAGTGCATTGAAATGGAGTTATTACAGAAACACTTCTTGGTCTTACCTTTGATATCTGACCAAAGAGCTTCTTTCAGACAAACTCGCGATGAGCTGAGGTTCTCTACTCACTTGTAAAAGACTTTTTCTTAGAGTATCAAAAGGGAGAAAAAATTTGAACAGTATTAGATCTCTATGCGGGTACCGGAACTATCGGTATGATATTCTCAGATGTAGCGTCTGATGTGGTGAGTGTTGAGCTGGTAGAAGAAGCCTCAAAAAGTGGAGAACAAAATGCTCAGAAGAATGGGATCTCAAATATGAGCTTCGTGAATGCGAAAGTAGAAGAGTTTTTAGATGACTACCTTGAGCAAAATAAAAAAGCGGATCTTCTCATAATTGATCCTCCAAGAGCTGGAATGCATCCATCAGCTCTCCCGAATATTCTCAAGTTTGGAACTCAGCAAATGATCTATGTATCGTGTAATCCTGCTACCCTTTCTCGTGATCTCTGATATATCCTAGAAAACTCTGACTACAGGATAGAAAAAGTTCAAGCAGTAGATATGTTTCCTCACACACATCATATAGAAACGGTTGTGAGTCTCGTTAAAAAACAATCCTAATTAGGATTGTTTTCTTCTTGTAGATATTTTTTATAACGTAATCTTATATATCTATCATAAGCTGGTACTAATACTCTAAAAACTTTCGCAGAAAATCTTTCAGTATAGTCTTCTCTGAGAGAAAAAGGAGCGCTATTAAACTCTTGTAAGACTCCTTGTGAAAGTAGATATTTTTTAACTTCATTTGGATCAATATCGGGTTGAATTGAGATACGAAGAGTAGTACTTTTGTCATATATTCGAATTCAGATTGAGTTTGCTTGAATACATGATCCTGTAAAATCAAATCTTGGAGCATCTAGTTCCACTAATATACTTTTAAGTTCATCTAAATCACTATCTAGATTAGTTAAAACACCTATAAATTTTCTTGTTCGTTCACTTCATGATGCTCTACTAGGTACTGTGTGTAGATCATATGCTGTTTTCGATGCAATATCTTGTTTCATATTATATCCCTATTCCATCTTTGATAGCATTTACTTCGTAGAGAAGTGTTTTGTCTTTTTTGAGCATCTTGTCCATCTTGTTACATGAATAGAGCACTGATGCATGGTTTCGACCATTAAAGATGTTCCCGATTCTTTCATAGGTATAGTTCATCTTTGTTTTGAGGAGGTACATTCCTACTTGTCTTGGAATCATGAACTCTTTTTTTCTGTTTTCTCAAAGTATTCCTTCTTTTTCGATTCCAAAATGCATACTTACTGCGTCTATGATGTCTTCGTATGATTTGATAGTACTAGTTGTTCTTCTTTCTGCTGATTTAGATTCTCCAAGTAGATCAGTAGTAAAGCTGAGTTTTTGAAGTTTTTGAGCAATTCGAGAGAGACTTGGGGTGTTTCCTGTAAGCTCATATTCTGCTATCATTTGATTGAGGACTCATTCGAGTTCCCGTACGTTTTCCGTTACATTTGCTGCTATAAACTCTGCAACATCTTGAGGAATCATAAATTCTTTTTCTCTCGCTTTTTCTTGGATGATAGCAAGACGAGTTTCAAAGTCTGGTTTTCAGATGTCTACCGTGATTCCCCACTCAAATCTACTCCTAAGTCTTGGTTCTAGTTCAGTAAGTTCTTTTGGAGCTCTATCCCCAGAAATGATTATCTGTTTATTCGCATCATAGAGAATGTTAAAGATGTTATAGAGTTCGTTCTGTGTTTGCTCTTTTTTCGATAAAAACTGAACATCATCTATTACGAGCACGTCTATAGCTCTAAATTTTTCTAAGAGTTTATCTACGGTTCTCTTTTTTACCGCAGTTACATACTCTGTTATAAACTTATCAGCTGTCGTATAAGCTACTTTTTTATTCTTATATTTCATAAGGATTTCATTCCCTGTAGCTTGGAGAAGATGAGTCTTCCCAAGTCATACGTCTCAGTAGATATAGAGAGGGTTATATGATTTTCCTGGATTTTTTGTAACAGCTTCACATGCAGAATAAGCGAGTTGATTATCTCAACCGACAATAAAGTTTTTAAGGGTATATCGGTTACTCGTGCTCCCTTTTTTTTCTACTGCTGCTATTCCTGATCGCGCTTTTGTATTTTCAGCTTTTTTTGCTGACTTTGAGCTTTCTTTATAGTATGACTGACAATCAATAGCGTTTGTATTAGATGGATTGTCTATTTCATTATCTACTATAAATTCTATAGAATGGATATTATCTCAAAACTCCCTTTGTGTAGCACTCAGCACTGTATCATAAAACTTTGCCTCTAAATTATCTTTCATGAAGCTTGATACTGTTCCAAATGTTATAGAAGATTCATTAATCTCAACAATCGATATTTTCCTAAAATACACAAGAAAATCCTGCTTTTTAAGAGTTGAAATTACGTCAGTAAGAATATTCTTTAACTTGTAGTGCCTTTCCATTGTTTTTTGTTTGTGAGAAGATAATTTTCTGTTTTGTCTAAAAACGAGATTAAAACTAGAATATGAATATTTTATAAGGGGTCAAAAGAAAAAAAATATTTGACACTCCTATATGTATAAAAAAATTATACGTTATATTTTTTGCTTTGCATCAGCAAATACTTACAATGATTTCTATAAGAATAGTATATTTATTTTTTCTTAAATGTTAAAAAGTAATTCTCTCCTTTCTATCGTGTATTGAGTATTATTTCTCTCTCTTATTTTTATATTCTTTTTATCACTCTCTGGACCAAAGGATTCATCTATAGTATTTGATTACCCTGACGAGGAAATTCGATTTTGAGGAGTAGCGGTTCCTTTTGTGGAGTGAGGGTATGATAATAAAAGACGATTTGATAAGGAATTTATAATTACTTCTAATAACTTGTATCAATTTTATCTTTATGCAAAGAGGTATCCTCTATATATACCAATAATTGAAAAAAAATTATTAGATGCATGAATTCATGAAGATTTTAAATATCTTCCTATCGCTGAAAGTGCTCTGAAGAACGATGTAGTCTCTTCAGCTGGAGCTGCGTGAATCTGGCAATTTATGCCTGATACAGCACGTCGATATGGTCTTGTTGTTGATGAGTTTGTGGATGAAAGGTATCATATAGAGAAATCAACTGATGCTGCTATCGTGTACATCACAGACCTCTATAATAAATTTTGAGATTGGGCCCTCGTTGCTGCAGCTTATAATAGATGAGAGAATGGACTTCAACGTGATATGGACTCCCAGTGAGTTGATAATTACTATGATTTATATTTGAATCAAGAGACATCTCGT
>JAHDGX010000011.1:17473-24492 GCA_020631575.1 Candidatus Altimarinota bacterium
CTCCCAGTGAGTTGATAATTACTATGATTTATATTTGAATCAAGAGACATCTCGTTATGTATTTCGTATTATGGCAATTAAGTATGTGATGCAGTCATATTTTTCTAATAAGCAGCTTATAGATAAAGTTATCTGAGGAGTATACGAAAAACCTGATGTTATAAATATTGAAACATGAAAAATAGATGATATTACTCTTTGGGCTCAAGAGAGATGATATACATATAAAGATATAAAAATTTTGAACAGATGGATTTTAGGAAATTCTCTTCCCGATTGAGACTGGAGTATTAGTGTTTTACAAAAATAGTATGAAATTTTATATAAAACTTTTACTTGCTCGAAACTTAGATGCTCTTATAGAACTAGCAGAGAGTTATGTTTTCCATGGTGATCTTGAAAAAATAATAGAAGTAACCTATTCCTATCGAGAATTAGAAGATTGATATATACTCAATGAAACTATATTTGAAGAATATCTAGGACTTACTTTCCCTACCCATGATATAGATTACCTTTCTCGGAGATACAGATATAAGGTTCGAGTACAAATTGTACTTATAGATGATATATTAAAAAAACTCTCTAAAATCCAAGTATGTTCTCGTTCAGAGAGCCTCAGAAGATGAATTTTCACCGAATCACTAGAATATGTAAAAAACATCTTAGAGATTTCAGTGCTAGCACTTCCTTTTGAGATTGAAAAATCATGAGCTGATTGCTCTCTAACTCAGACAAAAAAACAAGCGCTAATTCAACAAATAGAAAAAAAGGAGAAAAAAGCTTTTTGACCAAAGGTTATTGAGTCTACAGAAGAATTCTCTTTTTGTTATAATTTCGTTGTTCGCAATCATGAGTCAAAGATGCATAAGTTAAGTTCACAGGACGATAAGAAGATGAAAAAATGCCTTAAGATTATAAAAAAATCATCAAAATGTAGTACTGTTGAGACTCCAAAAATCACAAGGAAGTATTTACGATCACCGTTTCTTAAGAAAATGGTCCAAAGAAAAGATTATAGGAAAATCTTTGATAGTGTATGTGAGCTATATAAGCTCCCTCAAAGAACGAAGATTACTAATGCTGGTTCTATCTATGATTGAGATTATTATTTAGAAATCCCTCGGTCAGAAGCTTTTAAGGAACTATCATTTGATCGAATACTTAAGCTTTTGACCCATGAAGTAGAGTCCCACTTTGTGAATGTGAATAATAGTAAGATTTTGCTTGGGAATTTTCGTTGAGCTCGAAACTTACCAAAAGAAGAGTGACTTGCAATGTTCATGGAAAAAATATTCGTTTGATATACTCATGAAACTGTTGATCCGATAGTCGAGGTGTTTTTTACAATAATGGCTTGAGAATGCCTTGATGGTAAGCGTTTTGAAGATTTTATGCGAATTATGGGTCAAGAGTATAATTGTAAAGTGGACTATGTTTCAAGTATGAGGAGATCAAAAAGAAATTATAGTATGGAGTATCCATGAGTACAACATAAAGATGTTGTATACTTTAGATGACTCACTGAGGTAGTGAAGTACCTAAAGTCTTGAAAATCTTTTAGCAAACTGTTTTTGTGAAAGGTATGATACCATGATGTTGATAACCTCTATGATATTTATCTTGCGAGTGATAATAAAGATAAGCTTGTTTTTCCTATATTTATCTCTGATCTTATTTACTATTATATTGAAAATAAAAGCAAAGACTCAGATTTTTTATTAGATGTTCCAGAGTACTATCTTCATTTAAAAAAGAAGTATTGGTTTTTAGATCTAGAATCTTTTGGTATAGTTTCCTATATGAAACAGGAAAGTAAGAAAATTGAGAAAATATTAAAGTTAATTGAAAAATTAATTTAGTAGACTTGTGAAAAAATCAATTATTTCCTCGTGATACTCATCTGATTCTTTCGAATATAAGGGATGCATAATGACTCATGGAGAAGAGTTGAATTCTATGAGATAATACTTCCCTCTTGATTTAGTAAAATCAATACTTCAGTATATTATTCAGAAATTATCTTGTAACTTTTTTTGAATTCAGCTTACAGTATTTATGAGTTCCTTTGGAAATTCTGATATAGAAATATTTCTAGAATCTCCTCATTGTGAAACATTACATCTAAAGTCTCACTTTGGAGGAGTTCGTAGTAACACAGTATCTCAGATTTCGTTTCAGTATATAAAGAACCTTATATCATGAATTCAATCAACTATTCACTCAATTCATTCAGAGCTATCTATTAGTTCTTGTATTATATATTGTTGATAACTATTCAAATTCCGAGTACGTAGTTCTCTTATTTTTAACTTTTCTACCCCCTCTCCAGCACTCCCTCAATCTGGTTTTATTATCACTTCTTCATCATCTTTGAAGAATGATAAGCTTTCGTCATTGAGTAAGTGTGTTTTTGGTGATTCTTTCGTGAAAACAATACTTGTAATGAGTTTATTATTTGCTAACTCTATAAACTTTGTGTTATTTATGAAATTAAATTTTTCTTCGATTATTCTTGAAAGATAGTTTACATTATTCGATTTATACCATATAAGATCTGGACTGAAATTATTCTCTTCTACCCAATGTTCTCAGTTAAATTTTTCAACAGTGTTAAAAATAGATTTTTCAATATTGAATTCATATACACTTGTCCTATGTAGTTGTATATTTTTCCCTATTCCTATCCTAGATAGCTCTTCATAGTAGGGTCTGATTTTTTTACTTAGTGAGTTTTTAAAATCTAAATCACTAGATAATACGAGTATATTTTTCATAATTTAACTAAATAATTCTTTTAATAATAATCAGGCAACATTTCTACTTTTTCATTTACTTGGAAAATGATGCATTCTAATTCATGGAGTTGCGTTTATTTCTATTATTGCTCCTTTTCATTCTGATAATTCTTTTGATATATCATTACAGAAGTAGTCAATTCCGCAAAATTTTAGTCATACTTCTTTTGCTAATTTTATAGCTTCTTGCTGAATGGAAAGATGTATGTTGTCTGTCATGTCGATTGCAAGTCATCAGCTAGATAAGTTGGCATTTTTTCTAACATTTATCTTATTTCAATCTTCGAGAATATATTCCATTGAGTATCATTGTTCTGCTAGACATGATTCTAATTCCTCATCGATTTTTATAGGACTCATGTGACTGTCATGATCAGACTTTCCTCATCTTCCTGGATTTGTATTCTCTATATGTATCAATTGTTCAATAGAATCTTTACCATTTCCTATAACATAGGGAGGGATTCTTTTGCTTACAGCAATTACTTTTCAGTTTAAAACGATAATTCTATGGTCTTCTCATGAAATCTGCTCTTGCACAACAACTCTAGTAACTCATGAGTCAGAAAATGAGTATGATAAACCCTTTTTTAAACCGTTCATATCATAAATATTAATTGAGACTCCGTCCCCATGTCCTCAGTCTATTGGTTTAGAAATAACTGGATATTGTATTCATAATATCTCTTCACTAACTGAATTGAGTTGAGATCTATTTATATAGGTGCTTTTAGGAACCCTGATGTTATTTTGTTGGGCAATAATATAAGTGAGTTCTTTATTATCTGCAACTTTGAGTCAAAATGAGCTGTTTATTCAACAATCAACAGATTTGAAATACACTTTCTTTTCTTTGTTTGAAACAAAAAAGAGGTTGTTATCTTCTGATAATATTTTTACTGATAGGCCAATCTTTTTAGCTTCTGATACTATGATTTGTGAAGAAATTCCCCAGTTTTTGATGAGAAGGTTTTGCATGTCTTCAATTTTTTTAAAATGTAACCTTGCCATAAAGTATAGAGATATTGCTATGTATTAAAATTTTTTTTTTATAAAAAATCACTATACTCTTAAGTGTGAGAGCAGATATCTACGCGGCAACGTGAGGAAAGTCTGGACATCATGAGAACAGCCCTGAAGTTAACGACTTCGGATATAGAGATAATTCATAAATCTATATTACAGCTAGTGCCGCAGAGACTATACTAATCAGCTTGCTGATGAAAGGTGAAAAGACACTCTCAGAGTGTCCCCCTACAGTGATGTAGGTGTGGTGGTAAACCTAGGGTGATGCAATGGGAATGGTATTTTCTAGAGATTAGCGTTCTCTATCGTTTCTAGAAAATATACTCAGCTAGAGCATGTGAGTGATCACATGTCGAGATAGATTGATATCGAGGTACAAAATCCGGCTTATTACTCTCACGTTTTTCTTGAAAAAATTAATAATTCCCTATACTATGGGAGTTATTTTTTATTATGCAAAATATGAAATTAGTATTCACTGGAATACAAGGATGTGGAAAAGGAACTCAATGAAGACTCTTACAAGAAAAGTATGGTTTTGAGATAGTAGAAATGGGATGAGAACTTAGAAAAGTGATAGCAAGTGGAAGCGAACTATGAATGAAACTCAAGCAGGTAATGGATGCCGGATATCTTGTAAGCGATGAACTATGAACACAAGTAATGAAATGAGCTATCGAAACATATCAAGAAAAAGAAAAAGTAATATTTGACGCTTTTATTAGACTTCCATGGAATAAAGAGGTCTTTGATAGTTATTTATCAGATTATCAAGTAGTATTTTTTGACCTTTCAGAAGAAAAAGCAAAAAATAGACTTCTTTGAAGAATGTATAACCCTTCTACTGGAGAAACATTTCCAACAGGAACGACTCATGATCCTGAAACTGGTGATGAGTTAATAAAGAGAAAAGATGATAATGAAGCCTCGATTCTAAAAAGAATTGAAGAATATGTAAATCAAACTCTTCCCATAGTAGAAATTCAGAAACAAGAATGAAGAGTGATACATATAAATGCTGACCAAGCGATTGAAGATGTGTTTATAGAGATTGAATCAAAACTTGCCTTAAATGAGACGAAAGATTATTGTAGTATTAATCCTGAGTAATGACGAATATTGTTTTAGCTTCTCCGAGATGATACTGCGCGTGAGTAGACAGGGCTATTGGTATGCTTGATGATATTCTTTCAGCGCATGGAGCTCCAATTTATGTAAATCATGAAATAGTTCATAATAAATTTATAGTGAACTATTTTGAGCGTAAAGGAGTTATATTTTCAGATGACTTGGAATCTATTCCTAGCTGAAATATTATGGTGTTCTCAGCACATTGAGTTGCTCCAAGTTTCGTAAAAGCAGCGAAAGATAAATGACTAAAAACTCTCGATGCAAGTTGTCCGCTCGTAATTAAAGTTCATAATGAGGCTAAAAAGTTTATATCAGAAGGATACAAGATTATCTATATCTGAAAAAAAACTCATCAGGAAGCAATATGAGTCGCAGACAATGATCTAGAAAATATATTTGTAGTAGGAAGTAAACAGGAAGCTAATGAGTTAATGTTTGAGTCCGGACAAAAACTAGCACTACTCAATCAAACTACTCTCAGCGTTGATGATACAAAAGATCTTATTAGCTATGTACAAAGTTTGTATCCAGATATCCAGCTTCCAGGGTTTTCAGATATTTGCTATGCTACAACTAACCGGCAAGAAGCTGTGAAGCAGCTTGTCGCAGAATCAGATGCACTTATTATAGTAGGATCAAAAACTTCGAGTAATTCTACAAAGCTTTGTCTTATATGAGAACGAGCTGGTATTCCCTCTCTGCTTATTGATACTCCAGATGAAATTCCAGATAACTTTTTAGATAATATAAAAACTCTCTGAATATCATCATGAGCCTCTGTTCCTGATAATCTTGTACAAGACGTTATTACTTATCTTGAAGCGAGGTGAGCTAAGTTTACGAAAGAAATAGTAACCAAGCAGGAGAAAATGATCTTCCCTTATAAATTAGATTTACAATAAATGCATGCATTTCAACTATGAAGAGAGTTTAAGCTCTCCCTTTGAGAGGTATTTCAACTCTTCCCAAAAAATGAAATAGTATATGCTGATAAAACAGTATGTATTTTAGATGTTCAGGACAGCGAGAGTATTATTAAAATAGCTTCACGTATGTGAGGAGTTATTAAGATTATAAAACTTTTCCAAGATTATAGAGGGAAACCACAATTTTCAATTTGTGATATCGCTGAAAAATATGAAGGAAAGTTTGCTTATGGAGTTTCTCTTCTCTGATGAGATACAAACCTTAAAGCAATTTTGATAGAGATAAAGAAGACTCTTAAAGCAAAAGGAATTTCTTCTAGGTTTGTGAATAAAGATTTTAAAAGTCTTTCTTCAGCCCAGATACTTGGTGAAAATCTCGTAAAAAAAGGATCAGATTTTACCATTGTAATTGCTGATGACACTGAGTATTTTGGGCAAACTATCTGGGTTCAAGATATAAATGCCTACTCAAAAAGAGACTATGGTAAAGCGCGTGATATGCAGGTGGGGATGCTCCCTCCAAAACTTTCACAAATTATGATAAATATCTCTGGAGGCTCACAAGTGTATGATCCATTTTGTGGGCTTGGAACGATTCTTATAGAATCAATCCTTATGGGAAATACAAGCGTATTTGGAAGTGATATTTCTCCTGAAAATATAGAAAAAACAAAACAAAACCTCAATTTTGCTCGAAAAGAGTTTCAAAATAATCTCAAAACTTCTCTCACGCAAGTGCTTGATGCAAAGTGAATATCTAGCTCTCCATTCCTCAAAAAATCTGATGTCATAGTTACTGAGTGATATCTTGGACAAGTATTTCACAAGCACTCTGTGACGCAAGAAAAGATAAACATCGAAAAAAAGAACCTTTTAGATATTTATACGAAATTCTTTGCTGGTCTTCAGAAGGCTAATTACTCTTGAGTCATTGTTATATGTTTCCCATTTTGGGAGATGAGAGGAAAATATAGCTATTTCAATGAAGTTTATGATTTAATTCAGAAATATTGTAAAAATCTTCCAATTCTTCCAAAGCATGAAGAGTTTAAACATACCAGAAGTGGGAGTCTGCTCTATAAACGTCCAGATCAGGTAGTCGGAAGAGAAATATTTAAATTGAAATTAAAGAAATAGT
>JAHDGX010000065.1:0-1194 GCA_020631575.1 Candidatus Altimarinota bacterium
ATCTGAAAACTCCAAGGGCTTGGAGCGAAAATCAAAGAAATAACTGATTAAAAGTACAATATGAATACAAAAGCTCTCATTCTCATAGTATTTGGAATTACAAATATTATGTTTCCCGATCTCATAGCGTATATAATCTGATGAGTCAGTCTCACAGCATGAATCCTTATGCTTCTTGGATCAAGTATCTGACCTAAAAAACCAAACTGAGAAAACTACGTGAAAGTTGGAGATTATAAAATCTTTAGATAACTATGTCTCAAGAAATAGAAAGAAAATTTCTTGTAAACACACTTCCTGATGTAAATCATCTAAAAGTTATAGAGTATGAGCGAAGTTTTTTATTCATAGATAAAAATTCCGAGATTAGAATACAGAAAAAATGAGATAGGTATGAGTTAGAAAAAAAGACGAATAGAAGTTCTCTACAAGCAACAAAACAGAAGCTTGAGATTTCACTTCAAGAATATCGAGAACTCAAGAAAAATTGCAAAAAAATCATACAGCGTAAAAGCTATAGTATATCTCAGAACCCTGAAATAAGTCTCAAGATTTATTCGGGTGAGTTTAAGTGACTTTCAAGAGTAGAAGTAGAGTTCCAAAATGAACACCAAGCGAGTAGTTTCACTCCTCTAGAGTGGTTCTGAAAAGAAATAACAAACTCTCCACTTTGAAGAGACTCTCAGCTCGTGAGGCTGAGCAGGAAAGAATTTTTAGAACTTATAAGCTCGTAAAAAACTGATCTTTTTTTCTTTTCCAATCTTCTGTTTGTCTTGGGAGATTTTTTTGCTGACTTGGGATAAGCTGAAGAGCAAGAGCCTCTTCTGTAAAAATGGTATTTTGTGATCACTTCACAAGTACGATGTACTTATCTTGAGAATTTTCTTTTAAATACTTTTTAAGCTTTGCTCATATTTCTCTTGATGAAAGTGAGCTGTGTATTCCACCTTTAAAGCTAGATTTCTTAAGCTCTGGGACAAGATATTCATACATATATGGTCACACTGTGAAAATCGCGCTTGCATCTCATACAAAAGAAGCAAGAGAACTATGGGCTTCTGGCACAATATCCCCTATCTCTCTCATATCTCATAGGACGTAAACGGCCTTATGTGTTGGATAAAGCTCTCGCTGAACGAGCCGCGCGTTTCAAATTATTTTCTTCATGCTCTCGGGTCCTGCATTATAACTTGA
>JAHDGX010000065.1:1294-4007 GCA_020631575.1 Candidatus Altimarinota bacterium
GCCGCGCGTTTCAAATTATTTTCTTCATGCTCTCGGGTCCTGCATTATAACTTGAGTCTATAAATATATTATCATTTCGCTTGAAAATACTAAATCTCCCAGCTTGAAGCACATAGTTAAATATATATATATCATCTTCTAGTTTCGCTCATAGCTGCTCAGCGATTTTTAGTCCTAAGATCGTGTACTCTATATTCTCATCTCATAGAAGATTAATGGATACAGTCCTATTATTATAGTTGAATTCTTGTGAAAGTCAGTTATTTGATTTAGATAACTGCGTTTTGACTGTTTTTTCAAACATAATATCACTTGGTTTTGAAAGAAGGCCTTGGTGCTCCAGAGAAAATTCATCTTGAGCATTAAAATATACTTGTTGCTTAGCTGCTAGTAGGAGCTTCCACTTGTCTTCCCATAGTTCTCTTTTTCATCTTACGAAATTATCTGCATGAACACTGTCAAGCTTTGTAAGTATGGCAATATCTGGTTTCATAATCGTGAGGAGAAAATCCATATCACCTGACGAGTCTATTCCATACTCAGCAACTAGGATATCATACTGTTTTTTTTGTAAGAGAGATTTCTTGAAAATATCCCATGAAAGTCTTAGGAGACTTTTTATACTTGGCTCATAGCTCTCAATTTGAAAAATAGAAAATACTAAACCTAATTCTGAATTATAGTTTTTTGGTGACGTATATACTACTTTTTGATTTTGTACTTGCCTGAGTACTTGCGTCACAATATCACGGCAACAAGTTTTCCCCACACTTCCTGTAATTCATATTACAAAAGGCTTTGTTCTCCATAAATATATCCTGGCACAAAATGCAAGAAAGCGATAGAGAAGTTTTAAAAGTCTTTGTTTCATAATCTTATAGTTCATGATACACATATTCTACTCCTAGATTTTCTAGGAAATGCTCTACTGATTTCATATTCAGCACTACCGTATTATCGTTTTGTAGAGGGTGAAATCCTATAAGCTCATTTTGCAGCATACTATCAAAGACCACTCTAATATCCCTATCAGTATTATTTATGAGTGCAAAGGGGCTTACTGAGCCTGGCTTGAGCCCAATCTTATCCATCATGCGCTCTGGAGATGCAAAGCTCATTTTCGTATCATCAAAAATAGCTCTGATAATATTAGTATCAAGCTGTTTATTATCTGGAAGCACTATCATATAAAAGTTTGTAGCTTTTTTATTTCTCAGTAAGAGAGATTTTACCCTATACCCTGGGATATCTACTCACTTTGCTTCATCACAGGTAAAGACTGCTTCATGCTCATAGTTTGTATACTCTATCTCAAGAGAATCAAGGACATCAAATATTTTTTGTTTCATATTAAGATTATATTATTTCCTTTTCATTTTTCCAGATATCTTCTACCTCTTGTCTGGCTCTGATTTCTAGTATTTCCCCATTTTCTCTGAGTAGTAATTCTCAAGATTCAGGAAATGAATTATAGTTTTTAATTGCCATACCAGAGTTATAGGCTCCGGTTCCGTCCACTACAAGTATATCTCAAATACTTGCTTTCCTCAGGTTACGTGGCTCTATAGTTTCTGCATCATAAAGTTTTGAAGTGATAATATCAGAGCTTTCGCAGCAGTGTCCAACTACAACATAATCTTCATACTCCTGAGAATTATTCATCACAAAAAGTGGCTCCTGAACTCCATACATTGCTACTCGTGGCATATCATTCATCCCCGAATTTGTCTTGAGAAAGGTAAATCATACCCTTCCAGTATCTACGATATCTTGAATCTCTACGAGCATGCTACAAGAGTTGATAACAAGATATTTTCCTGGCTCCATTTCTAGATGTATCTTTCTTCCTGTTTCACTATAAAAGTCTTCAAACTGTTTTTTTACGGCTTCTCAAATAGCTTGGAGGTCAGCTGATGTTTCATATGGCATAATTGCCATTTTATGGCCTCAGCCCATATCAAAAATATCTATTGTTTCTATCTGTCTCAAAATATCAAATCCAAGACCAGCTGAGCTCACCCAACTCTCAGGAGTATTCTCACTCCCGATATGAAAATGAAGCTTTGTAATAGCGATATCATATTTCTGAGCTAAAGCTTTTACTTCACTAATTTTTTCATGCCATATTCCAAAACTTGAAGTAGCTCCTCATGTTGCTATCTTTGCAAAAGCTCATGAGTTTACTCCAGGATTTACTCTGATTCCACAAGATTGTCATGGAAAATTCTTCCCAAAGAATTCAAGTTGATGAAGACTGGTTGCAACAAAAAATACTCACTTAGAAATAAGCTCTTGCGCGTGAACTCAAAGTTCCTGACTTGAGATTTGAACCTTATCAGGATTCACTCCAGAAGCTAGTATCCTGAGAGCTTCAAAATCGCTACTTGCGTCGAAGCTAAGTCACTCCTGGTCAAATATCTTGAGTATATTTCTCTGAGGATTTGCTTTCATAGCATATCGTACTGTATGTCCATACGCACTTGGGAAATCGAGAAAATCTTTCGCTCTTTCTCTGAGCTCTTTTTCACTATAAATATACACAGGAGTCTGATAGTTTTCTCTGACATGAGAAACTATTTCTGGTGTAATAAATCGTGGTGTATTCATTATATCTATATGTTAAAATCTAATCTTTAAAAAATTTCAGGACTTCTCCTGAAATTTTTATCTTTTAATTTATACTAAATTACAAAACAAAAACCAGAGGAGAAAT
>JAHDGX010000012.1 GCA_020631575.1 Candidatus Altimarinota bacterium
GATTCCTCTGGCCTTGAGCCAATAAGACCCCTTGGAGACTACAAGGTTGATAGGTTTCAAGTGTAAGAGTAGCGATACTCTCAGCTGAGAAATACTAATAGGTCGAATGAGTTTTAATATTTTTTTACGATTATTTATTATCTAAGATAATTCTTAATTAACTTTGACGGGTTAGATTATGCAAAATATGCATGTTCTTATAAGATTTGATGTTAGTGTCTTGGTGGTTATAACGATTGAGGTACACCTGTTCCCATTTCGAACACAGTAGTTAAGCCAATTTGTGCCGATGGTAGTGCATCTCGTAGATGTGTGAGAGTAGGTAGCTGCCAAGACTTTGATATCAAATCCTGAATATAAATTATCTGTGGTGCTTAGAATTTCTATGCACGAGTAGCTCAGTTGGAAGAGCAGCGCCCTTCTAAGGCGAAGGTCACAGGTTCGAGCCCTGTCTCGTGTACCATTTTTCTTCGCTGAAACAATTAAATGGGTGATTAGCTCAGATGGCGAGAGCATCTGCCTTACAAGCAGGGGGTCATAGGTTCGAGTCCTATATCACCCACCATTTATAAAAACACAAAACTATCTAAATATTTAGATAGTTTTTTTATTCATTAGCTTATAAATGATGCAATTGTTCAAAGGAAATAGCTTCTTAATGTGAGCTCTATCTATTATTTTAGCAGCAACTCTTTGGAGTCTTGATGGGACAATATTTCGTCCGAACTTTTATGAATTTCCAGCAATCAATATTGTATTTGTAGAGCATATATTTTGAGCTCTATTACTTTCACCATTTATAGTATGGTGATGGTCTCGGGTTAGAAAAATCTCTAAAAAAAGTTTATGAAGCTTATTATGGGTTTCTTTATTCTGATGATTACTTGGTACACTCATGATTACAGAAGCGTATTTTGCTGCATTCAGGTGAGAAACAACGCTCTCAACAGTGATTATTCTACAAAAACTGCAACCAGTATTTGCTCTATGACTTGCTGCGATTCTTCTAAAGGAGAAACTAAGTACAAAGTTTTATGTTTTTGCAGTGATAGCTATATTTTCCGCTTATATGATTGCTTATTGATCATTATGAAAGACTATTTGGGAAGTTTCATTTTCAAATAATGCAGCACTTTTTGCTTTATTAGCTGCTTTTGCGTTTGGTTCTTCAACAGTTTTTGGAAAGAGTTTAGTTTCAGATTTAGGATTCAGAGTATCAACAGCTCTCCGTTTTTTGTGTACGAGCGTATTAGCTGGAATAGCAATTATCATATTTTGAGATGTAAGTACATTAAGTAATTTTACTACTTTTCATTGGCAACTATTTCTTCTTATTGTGTTTACAAGTGGAGCAGGAGCATTGACATTTTATTACTATGGTCTTAAGAATATTCCTGCTTCAAAAGCTACAATATTTGAGCTTGCTTGGCCTCTCTCTGGAGTGTTTTTTGACTGGTACTTTAACTGAAATATACTCAATAGTACTCAGATCATTTTTTCACTCGTACTTGTAGTCTGTTTCTTTATAATAATTTCTGATAGAAATAAATCTTAACCTCACTAATGCTCAGTAGAATACAAAAATCTGAATTGGCATGAGAAATCTCCCTGGTAGCTTTTTCTTTTTTCGCAGCTTTAATGTGAGTGCTTATTCGATATCTGAATGAATATTTCCTTATTTTTCAGCAAGTATTCTTCAGATCGCTTATTGCTGTAATGTTGAGCTTTATTATTTATTCAGTATTTTTTGGAAAACTCGACTTTTTAAAAGTGAAGCAAAAAGATTATTTCTTAACTTTACTCAGAGCAGTTATTCACCTAAGTGCTGTTACATTTTGGATACTTGCTCTACTCAATACAACTATTGCAAATGCCACCCTTGCCGGGAGTATACCGGCAACAGCTATTTTAGGAATTTTGTTTTTTTGAGATAGCTTTTCTAAAAAGTCTTTTCTCTATATATTCATTTCTCTTCTTTGAGCTATAACTATAAGTTTCCAGTGAGATATAAGCTTTTGAATATGAGAAATCTATGCAGTTATTGCAAGTTTTTTATTTTCTTCATATTCGCTCCTGAGAAAAAAGCTTTCGCACGATATATGAGATAGAGAAGTATCATTTATTTCTTTAGTCTGAACAGCCCTATTTTCAGGGGTAATATTTGTATTATTTCAACCTGATCTGAGTCGTTTTGAACAAAATTATGAAGCGATAAGTATTGTATATTTGTTCCTTGGGGCTGTAGTATTTCTCTGTATAAGCATCTTTTGAATTTATGGTTTTAAGAGAGTACGACCTATAGTAGCCTCTAGTATAGAATATTTAGAAATTCCTTTTGCTATACTACTATGATATATCTTTTTTTGAGAATTCCTTGATATTC
This sequence comes from Candidatus Altimarinota bacterium, assembly GCA_020631575.1. Classification (GTDB taxonomy): domain Bacteria; phylum Patescibacteriota; class Gracilibacteria; order BD1-5; family UBA6164; genus JAACSU01. Next base: position 2,384 of record JAHDGX010000012.1, read on the forward strand.
AAGACACCATATGATGAGTGTTTATAGTGTTGTGAGCATATCTTTTGATGAATGAAAAGATCAAAAAAAATCAGGACTAAGTCCTGATTTTTTTAAGCAAATGTTGTGAGTAATAACGCTGATATCATGAGAGCTAGAATATTAAATCCTGAGAGTATGAGTATTTTATGGAGATAATATTCCTTTTTATCTGCTCACCATATCACTCCACTAATGACATTTGGAACCATGAATCCTCACCATATGAGAAGTGCTAGTATATATTGTGAAATCTGAGGAAGCTGATAGAGGAAGTAGCTAAGAATACTCACCATAATAAAGGTGCTTATAGCCTCCACAACAAGAAGCTTTCATATTCATTCTTCTTGTTTTTTTAACTGTTTTTTAGTGAGTTTCTCCCAACCATGTATTTTCATCCAAAGCTTTCAGAAAAGAGTTCAAAACCATACCATTGCAAGAGCCATCATAGCGGCAGTCACACTAACTAAAACAAACCAATTCATAGCCATCTTTTTATTTTATAAAAATAATACGAGGCTAAGTGCCATAACTAGCATCCCTGTGATTAGCGAATATATTACAATATGATGTTCTCCATATTCTTCAGCAGTAGGGAGCAGCTCATCGAGGGAAATATAAACCATAACACCAGCAACTCATGCAAATACTACTCCAAAAAGTCCAGGAGTAAAGAAATGTAAAAGTAAGAAGTATCATAATAAAGCTCAGACTGGCTCTGCTAAACCACCAGCAAATGATATCCAAAAAGCTTTCATTTTACTTTTTGTAGCGTGATAAATAGGTGCTGCTACTGCAATTCCTTCAGGTATATTGTGGATAGCAATTGCAACAGCAAGACTAATACCAAGTGTTGGATCCTCTAGTGCTCACATAAATGTTACAAGTCATTCAGGAAAATTATGTATCCCTATAGCAAGAGCAGAAAAGAGTCCCATCCTCAATAGTTTTTTCTTTCGAGCTGCTGAAATATTGTCAGTATTAATATTTCAAGTCTCGTGAGGATTTTCGTATGAAGGGATACAGCGGTCTATTAGTCCGATTATGAAGATTCATCCAAAGAACGCTGCTATAAGCCACCAATTTCCTGCCAATTCTCCTAGTTCACCCGTGAGAGACTCACGAGCTTTAGAAAGTATTTCTACAAAAGATACATATAGCATGACTCACGCAGAGAATCAGAGTGCAGTGCAAAGAAATTTTGGACTTAGAGTCCTCTTTTGTATAACGATCAGACTCCCTATACCAGTAGATGCTCAGGCTAAAAGTGTAAGTCAAAGGGCAAAAAGTACATTTTCAGTATTCATAGGTTTATACTTAACAAATACTTTCTCCTTCAAAGAGCATTTCAGGCATACCGTCCATATGTGGAAAAGCTTGAGATATAAGGGCTTTTACTTCTGGGATTTGTAGGCTTGCCCCGTGAGCCTCCTTAGATTCCCATTCCTCGTAGCCACAGATAGTATCTCAGGCAATAGCCATGTCATATTTGATATTTCCAGGCATATTAAGTCCCTGTACTTGCGCTAATAAGTTTGCAACTTCAGGACCTTTTCACTCTTTGAGCTTCATTTTAAATACCCCTACCCAGTTTGCCATAATAGTGTTGTTATAGATATATATGTCAGTAGTATAAACATAGAAACTAATTTTAATAATTTTTATGAGTAACACGCTTTCACCAGAGGCCATGAGACTCTTAGTCTCTAACGTATTTTATAGAGCCTGAAATACAACAAGAAGGATATTTTTAAATATCTATATTTTCAAATTTATTGGGAGTCTACAGATACTCGCACTCTTTAGTATTTCTATGCTGAGTTTTCACCTAATATCTTTTTATGTAGCTTCCATGCTGGTAAAAAAATGATATAGAAACATATTGAGTTTCCTTGCACTCTTTGGGATGGCCTGAGTTTTTGGAACATTTTCTTATGATATCAGTATCATAAAACAGTATTATTTTCCACTCTCAATTTTTATGGGAATATGCTCGGGGACATATTGGTGCGTGAACTCTAACAATCAATTCGATCTCACCACGCAGAAAAATAGAGGGAACTTTGAATGATGGAAAAAGACGCTGAGAACCATTAATTCTCTTCTCACTCCTCTTCTTATTTGATATGTTATCTCTATGAATTTCTTATGAGATGGGTATAGTATAGCTTTTCTGCTCTGATCAGTCTTTTTTCTTATAAGCGCATCGCTCTCATATGTTAATCCATCACATACTAGAGAGAGTGGAGGAAGCTTTCAAATGAAAAAGCTACTGTGGCATGTTGCTGTGAATAAAAATATCATATCGATTATGTGTATCGTACTCTTGGCCTGATATGCTCTCTCAACAAATATTATCGAGATTCTTGCTCCACTTGTACTCACAGATATTGGACTCAATGAATTTTGGATATGAGCTTTTATCTCTTGAGTATCACTGATTTCAATACTTGCATCATATGTGTTTGGAAAATATGTAAGTTATGAATACTACAAGCATGCTTACACTTGAGCAGGACTTCTATATTTACTGCTTATATCTCTCATCTTATTATTTCCTACACAGTTGTATTTTTCACTCTTTACTTGATTTCTTGCACTTCTCTATGTATTTATTGATCTTCCTGTGAAAGTATTTAGCTCAAACTACCTTCATGAAATCAAAGATTATAAATCTCTAAAATCAGAATATATATTTTTGAAAGAAGTAGCCTCTAATCTTTCAAGGATTTTTGTATTCATTCCTATATTTTTTATGAGTTCCCTTCAGGTGGAGAATCTTATTTTTCTCTTTATCACTATGGCTTTTTCAGTTTTTATTTCTATGATACTGTTCATGAGACTCCGTATTCCTAATATAGATTAATACTATGTATAACTACCTCCTCACATCATCTCTTTGACTCGAAGCGCTCGTAAAGAAAGAAGTACAAAAACAGTGATACGAAATAACTGAAGTCCAGGATAAAGCAATTTATTTCTCAGCAGGAGAAGAAGCGATAGCAAGGATGAATCTCTGGAGCCGTTTTTGAAATGTTCTTTACTTTATAGTATGAGCTGCAAAGCGAGTACGAGATTTTGATGCCTATTTTGATATTGTATATCAGCAAGATTGGAGAAAATATATTCCAGAGGGTTTTGAAGTAGTGGTGAATGCGACTTCTATAAAATCAGAGCTATGAGCTATCTCTACACTTCAATGAGTCGCAAAGAAAGCAATAGTAAAATCTCTCGTATGAGAAGGAAAACTCAGAGAAAACAGTGATAAATGAGTGATAGAAATACGTATACTCATGGATAATGATACGCTCAGAATCATGTTAAACACATCGGGGGATGGGCTACATAGGAGATGATATAGAGAACTCACAGGACAAGCTCCACTCAAAGAAAATATAGCAGCAGCCCTTGTTATCCTCTCGGGTTGGAAATATAAGCAGCCTCTCTACGATGTATTCTGCGGGTCAGGTACTATAGCAATAGAAGCTCTCATGATTGCAAAGAATATTGCCCCAGGTATGAAGAGACGCTTTGCGTTTCAAGACTGGAATTGGATTTCCAGAGAACTTTTAGATGAAGAAAAAAAGAGAGCAGAATCAAAACAATTCGATGGTGAGTACAAGATCTATGCGAGTGACATCAGGAAAGAGGTTGTTGAATCCGCAAAACGATCAGCGAGCTTCGCAGGCTTTGCTTCTGAAATAGAGTTTTCATGTCAGGACTACAAAGAGGCTCTGAGAAAAGCATCTTCATGATATATTGTCTCCAACCCTCCATACGGAATCAGACTCGATGAAGATGACGCTGAAGGAATACATACCTGACTTGCAGAAATATTTGCGCAGACGGATATACAGGGAGGTATTATTAGCTCCGACCTAGAATTTGAAAAGAGAGGAAAAACTAAGTTTAAAAAACGCAAGCTTTATAATGGATGAGAAATGTGTTATTTTTACAGGAAATTATAAAATTACCGAAACATCATCAGAGTGTCTTTGAATAGCTTTTCAATTTCTTCACTATCACTATCTACAGGTACATTCATGCTTACTGTTATTTCTCTTCTGTCAATTCATGTAGATGCACTATAAAGAAAGACTTCATTTTCAATATCATTATCATTTATTCACATTCACGCTGTATCTTTTGTAAATAATGTTTTATCTAGCGCAAAAGATATCCCATTCACTTCTATGATTTCAGCAAAATTATCTTGATTACAATTACTGCAGCTTAGGCTATTAGAATAAAAGAATTCAGCAGCATTTTTATTATCGCGTAGTGATTCACCTAGGGGGGATCAAAATCATAACGCAATAGAGGTACCACTCTTTATGATTCATAAATTTCATTCTTGATAGTCTCAAGAATAAGCAATTCAATCCTTTATGGTGAAATCATTTCTAATTGGAATTGAAAAATTCTCTAATTCTAGGTATTGAACTTCTTCAGTTCATAAAGGTAATTCGTTTACTGTAGAGGTATCCTTACTTGTAATCACATTGTCAGCACTAGTTTCCACTGCAGGAGTTTTGGTGTCTTCTTTGTTACACGAAACTAAAAGAAAGGTCGATAGAATAAGAGAAAGATGTATATATTTTTTCATAAATAAGTTAAAATTAATAAATATTTTTAAAACTGTTCGTTAAGCTTGAGTTTATTCTGGTAGAACATTCTACTACTACTTACTCAGAATCTCTGCGCTGCGATTCTATCGATTCCCATACCAAATGCGAATCCAGAATATTTCTTTGAATCGATTCAGCATCCTTCGAGCACTGTTGGATGTACCATACCAGATCCAAGGAGTTCTACCCATCCTGTTGCGCTACACATGCTACATTTTTTTCACTTTACTTTCCCAGTTCCACTACAGATTTGGCAACTCACATCTACCTCAGCGCTTGGTTCTGTAAACGGGAAGATACTTGGACGGAATCGGAGTTCTGTTTTTTCTCCAAGTAATTGTTTCATAACGGTATCAAGCGTCCACTTGAGATCTCCAAAAGTGACACCCTCTCCAACTACGAGTCCCTCGAGTTGGTAGAAGTTACAGGTGTGACGTGCATCCTCTTGCTCATATCTAAATACTCTCCCTGGTACGATAATTTTTATAGGAAGTTCCTGACTCATCATAGTTCTGATTTGTACTGGAGAAGTATGAGTTCTCAGAAGAAGCCTTTCACCGATATCCTTATCCTTGTTTACTTCATCAGAAATCCAAAAAGTATCCCAGACGTCACGAGCAGGATGATTATGAGGTATGTTAAGCTTATCGAAGTTATGAAGCTCATCTTCTACCTGAGGCCCGTCCTCTATTTTAAAACCAAGAGAGATAAATATATCTTCGAGGAGTTCACTCGTATGAGAGATAGGATGTTTGTGACCCAGATTATCAGATGGGTACCCGATAGTAACATCAATCGCTTCCTTTGCTTCAATTTCATTAAAATACGCATCTTCAATCTCCCGAGCTTTATTTACTAAAGCTTCTATGAACTCATTTTTCATCGTATTTGCAGCTACTCCGATAGTTTTTTTCTCCTCTATGGAGAGGTCTTTTACCCCCGCTAGGATAGCTTTGAGTTTTCACTTCTTTCCAAGATACTCAGACTCCAGTTCTTTAAGAGCCTCTTGAGTTATGATATTTGCTAACGCAGAACTGAAATCTGTCTGGAGAGTTTGTAATTGTTCTTTCATTATACCTGTATACTTCACGAATTAAGATTGTGTTTGATGATATAGAGGATGCAGGGAAATGCAAGGAGAAGGGGGATTTTTCAGAAAATTGACAAAGAAAACAAGATAAAGTACTATTATATAGTATTTAACTATTTAAAGAAATGTTATGACTGGTTGAGAAATATCATTAAATAAAGACTGCTGAGAAGAAAGCAAGGAAATACTAGCAGGAATGCCTTCGTTAGAAGCTGTAGATCAGTTAATTATTGAAATGGATAGTATTGGAGAGAAAATGTCCCAAGAAAAATGATATAATGAATTATTAAAAGCAATACGACCACTTTCAATAAAGGAAAGAGTATATTGAAGAGATATTTCTGATATCCCATCTCCCAGCAACGTAACATACGCATTAGCATTTGTTTCAGATTATCAGCCTGATGGTAGTGCTTATTATAATTGAGTGCATGTATCGGAATCTTTATTAGAACTAGGCAAGCAATTTTATGAAACAGAAAGAAAATATAATAGGTTTATTCGCGATCGAAGAGAATTACCTCAAAAAGCAGCTACAGCATGCGGTTTATTGTCAAATGAAGTGGGGGATAATTAAAAGTCTCTGCACATAACTGTAAAAAAGTAATTCTTAAATTTAGGAGTTACTTTTTTATCGTAAAAAACCAGAAAAAATGTTTTGACAATCTGTAAATATTTCATAGAATCACGTGGCTTTAAGAAATTTCCCCTCACTTTAGTGGGAAAAGAAGAGGTTACGTTAAACTGTTTTCACCTGGTGGAAATAAGTTTAACCTCTAGCTTTATTTTTATAAAAAATATTTGAAATGGCTGGATTGCTTGCTCGAAAAATCGAGATGACAAGAGTTATAAAGGGTGACAAGTTCGTTCCTGTTACACTTTTAGAAATCCCAAAAATGCAAGTTGTTGGTTATAAAACAGCTGAAAAAGATGGGTACAGCGCTATCATAGTTGGTATTGCTGGGAAAGATGAAGCAAAACTTGCGAAAGGAAAAGCTTCACTCAATCCAAGAATGTTCTCTGTAGTAAAGGAGTTTCACATTTCTCAGGATGCTGAAGGGCAAAAAGAAATAGGAAGTGAAGTTGGTTTTGCTGATCTAGAAGGTGTTGAAATGGTTTCACTTACTGGAGTTTCAAAGGGTCGAGGATTTTCGGGTGCAATGAAGAGACATAACTTCCACGGTGGTCCTGGAGGACACGGTTCAAAATTCCATAGAGCTCTTGGTTCTATCGGTAACAGAAAGCCTACAAGAACCCATAAAGGGAAAAAGATGCACGGTCACTATGGTGTTGATAAAAAGACACTTAGAGATGTGCCTCTCGAGATTGTAAACCAATCAGCTGGAATTATCTGAGTTCGAGGACCAGTTCCTGGAGCAAGAAATTCTCTTATTGAAATTTACCTTTAATTACTAACTACATTAAAAAATGAATACGAAAGTATACGACCTGAAATGAAAAGAAACAGGTTCAGCAACTCTGAGTAAAGATGTTTTTGGTCTAGAGGTAAATGAAGACCTAATTCACAGAGCCCTTATTCTTCAACTTGCGAATGCAAGAGTGGCAATTGCTCACACGAAGACAAGAGGTGAAAGAAGAGGTTCTACAAGAAAACTTTTCAGACAAAAAGGAACAGGGAGAGCGAGAATGGGTTCAAACAGATCACCAATTAGAAAAAAAGGTTGAGTGGCATTTGGTCCAAGAAATGATAGAAACTTTACACTTTCTATGAATAGAAAAGAAAGACAAAAAGCTCTTTTCTGTGTACTCTCATCAAAAGTAAAAAATAAACAACTTGTTGTTGTGAAGACTCTTGAAATGAAAGAAGCAAAAACAAAAGCAATGAACGCAGTAATGCAAGCTCTTCCACTCGGAAAGACAGCTCTCGTTGCACTTGCTGAGAAAAATGAAAATATCGAAAGATCTATTTCTAATCTCAAAACAGTGAAATATGTACAAGCTGCATATCTCAACATGGCAGACCTTCTAAAATATGAATCACTCATACTTACAGAAGACTCACTCAAACAAGTTAACGCTCTCGCAGCATAATTATTATTTATTACTCGATCATGAGACTATATAAAATACTCCAGAAACCTATAGTAACAGAAAAGACTGCAAATATGCAGATCTCAAAACCAAGATATGGTTTCACTGTTGCTCCAGACGCTACAAAGATAGATGTAAAGATGGCTATCAAAGAACTCTACGGTGTAGAAGTAGCTGATGTAAATATCCTCAATGCTAGACAAAAGTTTAAAAGAGGAAGAAAAACAAAACACCAAATAAAGAGAAGAGCTGAAAGAAAAGCTTACGTTACTTTAAAAAATGCAAAAGATACACTCGATGTAACACTTGTAAAATAATAACAAAGATTTATATCTAAATATTAACCAATGGGACTTAAAAAATTTAAACCAACTACTCCGGGTCGAAGAGGAATGACAGGTATAGACTACAGTGATCTCACTGTATCTGCTCCAAATAAATCTCTTACAACAACTCTTAAAAAGAGTGCTGGGAGAAATAATACAGGGAGAATTACTATCAGACATAAGGGATCAGGTCATGCTAAAAAATATAGACTTGTAGATTTCTACATGACAGATAAAAAAGACATTCCTGCAAAAATTGAAACTATTGAATATGATCCATATAGATCAGCATTCATTGCTCTTGCATGTTATGCTGATGGTGAAAGAAGATATGTTCTTGCTCACGGAGAAGTAAAAGTTGGTGACAGTATTCTCACAAGTGAAAAAGGAGAACTTGTCTCAGGTAATAGAATGGAGATAGGAAATATCCCAGTTTGACTCAAAGTTCATAACTTAGAAATGATAGTTGGACAAGGTGCTTCAAGTGTAAGATCTGCTGGATCTTCTGCTCAAGTCTTTTCTCAAGAAGGTGAGTATACTCAAGTAAAACTTCCATCAGGGGAAATTAGACTCGTTCATAAAAAATGTTTCGCAACTCTTGGAAGAGTTTCAAATCCTGATCATAACCAAGTAACTATTGGTAAGGCTGGTAGATCAAGATGGATGGGGAAGAGACCTACTGTAAGAGGTAAGGCTATGAACCCAGTTGATCATCCACATGGTGGTTGAGAAGGGAGAAGTCCAATTGGTATGAAGGCTCCAAAGACTCCATGGGGGAAAGTTGCACTTGGGAAGAAAACAAGAAGTAGAAAGAAAACAACATCAAAATGGATTCTCAAAACGAGAAAAGGGAAACTCATGATCTAATTATACACTTTATTTAATAGAAATCGTCTTATGACAAGAAGTTTAAAAAAATGACCTTACATCTACGATAGACTCGTAAAGAAAGTTGAAAAGCTGAACGAGACTGGAAAAAAGACTGTAATTAAAACATGGTCAAGAACATGTACTATTATCCCTGAGTTTGTTGGACACACATTTGGTGTTCATAACGGAAAAGCTCATACTCCAGTATTCGTTACTGAAGATATGGTTGGTCACAAACTCGGTGAATTCTCAACTACGAGAACATTTAGAGGACATGCTGGAGCAAGAAAATAATATATTATTTATAAATTAGTTAGATCGTCATGAAAGCAAATGCTAAAAACATTCGAATCTCACCAAAGAAACTCAGAGTAGTTGCAGAGGTAGTAAGAGGTATGGATGCTGGAGAAGCTCTTAAGTTTCTCAAATTCGCTCCTAAGAAAGGTGCAGACCTCCTATATAAGGTTGTACATGCAGCTGTAAATAATGCAGTTCATAATGATTCACAAAAAGCAGAAGATTTAAGAATCGATACACTTATTGTGACGAAAGGAATTGTATACAAAAGAGGAAGACCGGTTTCAAGAGGGAGAATGCATCCTATATTGAAAAGAACTTCTAACGTAAAGTTAGAACTTCAAGCAAAATAAAAAAGTACTGCCTGAGCTATAGCAGTAAGCAATTTATAGCAGAGTGTTACCCGGGATTATCCTAGACCACTATAAAGAATTTTAAACTATAATTTAGAATCCATGTGACATAAAGTTAGTCCAATAGCATTTAGACTCCCATATATCGTAAACTGGAAATCATCATGGTATGGTGATAAAAAGACATATAGAGACGCTCTCTCTCATGATATAAAAGTAAGAGAACTTCTTGATGCTCAGCTTACGGGAATTCCAGTTGGAGATATTCTTATCTCAAAAAATGAGGAAAGTACTGTTATTGATATTTTCACTTCAAAAGCTTCACTCATTCTTGGTAAAACAGGAGAACAAGTAGAAGAAATGAAAACAAAGCTTCAAAACAAATTTGGTGGAAAATTCGTTATTAACGTAAAAGAAATCAAACAGCCAGATACAAATGCAAAAATAGTTGCTTTCTCAGTAGCTAACCAGATAGAAAAAAGAATGCCATATAAAAGAGCAATTAAACAAGCTCTTGCAAAAGCAATGGAAAAAGGAGCTCAAGGGATAAAGATCAAAGTTGGAGGGAGATTAAATGGAGCTGAAATTGCGAGAAAGGAAACATTTAAAGAAGGGAATATCCCAACTCAAACTATTAGATCAAATATTGATTATACTACGATGAGAGCAGAGACTGTATACGGTACAATTGGACTCAAAGTATGGATCTATAAGGGAGATATCTACAAAAAAAATAAAAAACTTGACTCTTAGGGAATATTTATATACTAACTTGGCTTACAATGTTACAACCAAAGAAAACCAAATATAGAAAACCAATGCGAGGACGTCTCAAAGGTAGTGCTACCAGAGGGGCAGAAATAGCATTTGGTGATTACGCTTTAAAGGCTACGACAAGAGGATTTATAACTTCTCGTCAAATAGAATCAGCTAGAAGAGCAATGGTACGTTATATTAAAAGAGGTGGAAAAATCTGGATTAGAGTTTTCCCTGATAAAGCTTATACAGCTAAACCTCTTGAAGTACCTATGGGTTGAGGTAAATGATCTGTGGAAATGTATAGGGCTCCTGTAAAACCTGGTAGAATACTCTTCGAAATGACGTGAGTAGAACCAGAAGTTGCAAGGGAAGCTTTCACGCTGGCTGCTTACAAACTTCCAGTGAAGACAAAAATTATAGTTGATTAATTGTAAAGACATGAAAGAAATAAAAGATCTTAAAATGAAATCTTCAGACGCTATAAGAAAATTATCAGCAGAAAAAATCACTGAAGAAATTAAGACAGCTGAAAAAACACTCTTCACATTAAGAATGAAGCTAGCTGTAGGAGAAGTTAAACAAACTCACCTTATAAAAGCAATGAGAAGATATGTAGCTTCTCTCAAAACAATCGCTACACAAACTAAATAATTTACCAGAAAGTTTATAAATATGAGAACTATCACAGGAACAGTCGTAAGTAATAAGATGGATAAAACTATCGTAGTATCAGTTGATACTTACAAAAGTCACCCAAAATATCATAAAAAATATAAAGTGACAAAAAAGTTTTATGCTCACGATGAAAACAATACAGCTAATGTTGGAGACACAGTAACTATTAACGAATCTCGTCCTCTTTCAAAGAGTAAAAGATGGGTTCTAAACGCAGCATAAGTTAAATATTTTTAAAGACTAAAGTTATAATTTATTATGATACAAACGGAAACAAGGCTCGCTGTTACAGATAACTCTGGAGCAAAAGAAGTTCTTTGTATTAAAGTACTCGGAGGATCTCATAGAAGATACGCATCAATAGGTGATGTTATAGTATGTTCTGTAAAAAAAGCTTCACCGGACGGAACTATTAAAAAGAAAAAAGTAGTAAAAGCTGTAGTTGTAAGAACTGCAAAAGAAGTGAAGAGAGATGATGGAAGTTATGTTAGATTTGATGATAACGCATGTGTGATCATCTGAGATGATGGACAGCCAAGAGGAACTCGTATTTTCGGTCCAGTTGCTCGTGAATTAAAAGGAAAAGGGTACAATAAGATTGTATCTCTCGCACCAGAAGTTTTATAATTATTATGAGAAATACTATGAAAATTAGATCTTGAGATACGGTTGCGGTAATCGCAGGGAAAGATAAATGAAAAAAAGGAAAAGTATTAAAAGCTCTTCCAGAATCTGGAAAAGTTCTTGTAGAAGGAATAAATGTTGTAACAAGACATATCAAAAAACAAGGAACAAATCCAGGACAAATTATTAAAATGGAGAAAGTAATAGACGCTTCTAATGTAATGCTTGTATGTCCTTTTACAGAAAAACCTACAAGAGTTGGATACGTAATGATTGAAGAAAAAGGAGTAAATAAAAAATTCAGATTTTCGAAAAAAGCTGTAAAGGAAAATAAAAAGGCTGCAAAAGATTGTATTATTAAATAATTATTTCATTCCAGATGACACTAAAAGATACATATAAAAAAGAGATTGCTGCAAAACTGCAAAAAGATCTCGGATGTAAAAATATTATGGAAGTTCCTAAACTAGAAAAAGTAGTTCTAAATATGGGAATTGGTACATATATAAGAAGTGGTAATAAAGACTACTCAGTACTCCAAGAGCATTTAGCGCTTATCTCTGGACAGGCTCCAGTAGTAAAAAATGCTAAAAAAGCAATATCTAACTTTAAGCTCAGAGCTGGTATGCCAGTTGGACTTACTGTAACGCTGAGAGGAGATAACATGTATAACTTCTTAGAAAAACTCGTAAACATAGTTCTTCCAAGAGTGAGAGACTTTCGAGGTATAAGTTCTAAATCATTTGATAGTGAAGGAAATTATAACTTTGGAATAAAAGAACATACTATTTTTCCAGAAGTTCCACAAGATGATGTTGTAAAAAACCACGGTCTTCAGATCACAGTTAAAACTACAGCAAAATCAGCAGATGCTGGTAGAGCACTTCTTACTGAAATGGGTTTCCCATTTACAAAGTAATATTACTTTTTTAAAAAATTACAAGTGGCTAGAAAATCAAAGATTGCAAAATCTCAAAAACTGAAAATCAAATTCCTCAGAGCAATAACTGATGGGAGAAAACCATTAGAAGCAACAAAAGTATTTAACTGTTGTGGAGTATGTGGAAGAACCAGAGGATATCTAGGAAAGTATGGAATTTGTAGAATTTGTTTTAGAGAAAAAGCAAATGCTGGTGAACTTCCAGGAGTTAGAAAATCAAGTTGGTAATAGAAAATTGTTTATACGTTTTAGTTTCATAAAAATTGTCATATGATAATGGATCCGATAGGAGATTTACTCACAAGAATTAGAAATGCTTACCTTGCTAGAAAAGAGGAAATGAACATACCATATTCTAGAATTAAGGCTGATATACTCAAGATTCTTAAGAAAAATAAATACATCTCAGATTATTCTGAAAACGACCTTGGTGGAGGAAAAAAAGACCTTACTGTTGTGCTTAACGACGTAAGAAAAACACTTACTATTCCAACATTTAAGAGAATATCAAGACCAGGACAAAGAATTTACCTTGGTTCAGGTGATATAAGAAAATCTAGAAATGGAAAAGGTATCTATATTGTATCGACTCCTAAATGAGTAGTTACAGGATACGAAGCGAGAAGCTTAAATGTAGGTGGTGAACTTCTTTGTGAAGTATACTAAGCTATAAAATTAATGCAGACATGCATTTGCATGATCGTAATTTATATACAAATATTTTAAAAAATGTCTAGAATAGGAAAACTTCCAGTTGCAATCCCTGAAAAGGTTGAAGTAAAGATTACTGGAAACAATGTAGAAGTGAAATGAGAAAAAGGAACTCTTAACTTTGAATTCTCAAATACAGTTGCTGTTTCAGTTGAAGAAGGAAATGTAATTGTTTCTAAACTCAGTGATGATGGGAAAGCCTTATGGTGAACTACAAGAGCTGTTATAGCAAATATGGTTGAAGGAGTATCAGCTGGATATACTAAATCTCTTGAAATAAATGGGGTAGGGTATAAATTTGAAGTACAATGACAAAAACTAGTACTTTCTATTGGATATTCTCATAAAGTAGAGATGGAAGTCCCAAGTGATCTAAAAATTGCTATGGATGAAAAACTCAAAAACGTAATCCACGTTTCTGGAATAGATAAACAAAGAGTATGACAATTTGCATCAAAAGTGAAAGCAAAGAAGAAACCAGAACCATATAAAGGGAAAGGTATAAAATACGTAGGAGAATATGTAAGAAGAAAAGCTGGTAAAACAGGTGCAAAATAATAAATATAACTTTTAAAATATAAGCATTAGCTATGTTACAAAAACAATTAAATAGACTGAGAAGAAAAGCGAGAGTAAGATCTCAAATTTCAGGAAGTGCTTCAAGACCAAGACTTAGCATCTTTAGAAGTACATCACATATTTCTGCTCAACTTATTGATGATCAGACTGGGAAAACTCTCTGAAGTGCATCAGATCTAAAAAAAGGAGCTAAAGGAACAAAAACTGAGTCAGCAGCAATAGTAGGAGCTGAGATAGCAAAAGTTGCAAAATGATTAAAGATAGAGGAAATAGTCTTCGATAGAGGTTGATTCTCATATCATGGAAGAGTGAAGGCACTTGCAGACGCAGCAAGAGAAGGAGGACTAAAATTTTAATTACTTTTTATACTAGTATTTATGGCATTCGAAGGAAAAAGAAATCCACGTAAAGGAGGAAGAGACAATTTCAAACCAAAGAAAGAGTTCAGAGAAGAACTTTTGGCTATCGACCGAGTAACAAGAGTTACTGCAGGTGGGAGACAACTCAGATTTAGAGCTGTTATGGTTATCTGAGATGGAAAAGGAAGAGTTGGACTTGGAACAGGAAAAAGTTGGGAAGTAGTAGATGCTATTGCTAAGGCAATTGCAAATGCGAAAAAACACCTTATTACTGTTAAAATGGAAAACGGAACTGTACCATACGATCTTACTGCGAAATTTAAAGCAGCTAAAATTATGGTTCATCCAGCTTCAAAGGGTACTGGAATCATTGCTGGTGGTTCAGCCAGAAAAGTATTATCTGTAGCTGGTTACAGTGATATTCTTGCAAAAAGATATGGTTCTTCTAACCTTCTAAATAACGCAAAAGCAACTATTAAAGCACTCAGCAGCTTTAAATAATAGACAATAAAAATCTAACTGATAAAAAGTATTATGCTTACAACACAAACTATTAAACCAACTACTGGTTCAAGAAAAAAATCAAAAAGACTTGGAAGAGGAAATGGTTCTGGAAAAGGAACATTTTCTGGTAGAGGAATGAACGGTCAAAACTGTAGATCAGGATGAGGAGTACCAGATTGGTTTGAAGGAGGGCAAACTCCACTTTTCAGAAGAATGCCTAAACTGAAAGGTTTCTCAAATGCTAAGTTTAAAAAGCACTACAATGTTATTAACCTTTCTGATATTGAATTTGCTATAACAAAATGAGCAAAGGAAATAACAAAAGAGACTCTTATACAGGCTGGTATTGTAACAAAGAAATCACTTCCAGTAAAACTTCTTGGGAATGGAGAATTAAAATCAAAAATAAATATCACAGTAGATATTGCCTCTGCTTCAGCTACTACAGCTGTAGAAAAAGCTGGTGGGACACTGAATATTCTTTCTCAAGTTTCAGAAGAAAAATAGTCCAAGCATAAGCTTGGATTTTTTCCTCTTTAAGGTATAATACATAAACATAATACCTGCAATTATTTTTTAGTTAACATTATGATACTTAATACTCTACAATCTATAGTTTCTATCAAAGATTTAAGAAAGAAGATTATAGCTACACTCCTTCTTGTTCTTGTGTATAAATTTCTTTCTGTAATACCAATTCCTGGTGTAAATACAACAGGACTTGCTGCAATTATTGAAGGACAGAAAGGACTTTCTTTTTTCTCGGCTCTTATGTGAGGAGGTCTTTCGAATTTCTCAATTATCCTTATGGGACTCTCTCCATATATTAATGCTGTAATTATTATTCAACTTCTTGGAGTTATTGTTCCGAGGATTGGTGATATGCAAAAAGAAGGTGAGCAAGGACAAAAGAAAATTACAAAGTATACAAGACTTCTCACTCTCCCTATAGCATTTCTTCAGAGTTACGGGATGATTGTTCTTCTTAACTCATTAGCTGGTGGAACTATTATAGATATCTCTGACACGGCTACTATTCTTAGTGCTATGATGATTGCTACTGCGGGTACCATCTTTCTTATGTGGCTTGGTGAAGTTATGACTGAGTACGGAATATCAAATGGTATTTCAATCATAATTATGGCCTGAGTACTTTCTACGACACCAGGAGTTATTATGGGATATTTTTCTACATCACAGTACTCTCTATTCGCAGGACTCTTTGTAGCAACTCTTGCAATTATCTATATAATTATAAAGTTTACAGAAGGACATAGAAGAATTCCTATTATTTACGCAAAATCAGGAGGAGAAGAGAAATCATACTTTCCAATTAAAGTAAACCAAGCAGGGATGATACCTATTATCTTCTCGATATCTATTATCACATTCCCAGCTATACTTGGGCAAATTCTTGCAAATACAAGTGGAGGTAATGCTTCTAAAATAGGTGACTTTCTCGTTCAATACTTTTCTCTTTCAAACCCATCATGGTACTTTATAGCAATTTACTTTGCTCTTGTACTTGCATTTTCTTTTTTCTATGTTTCTATTACCTTCAATACTGAACAAGTAGCAGAAAATATCCAAAAAAGAGGGGGGTATATTCCTGGTATTCGTCCAGGAGAGGATACAGCTAATTATCTTCAAAAGGTTTCAAATCATCTCAATCTATTTGGTGGTTGATTCCTAGCACTTATTGCAGTGCTTCCATACGTTCTTGGTAAATTTCTTGGACAATCAGTAGATCTTATTATCTCTGGAGCGGGGCTTATCATTATCGTATCTGTTCTCCTAGATATTATTCGAAGAGTGGACGGTGAAATGAAAATGTTTGATTATTCAAAATATAAGTAAACATATTCCTTCAACAAAAGTCTTCTTTGGATAGTATTCAAAGAAGACTTTTATTATCAAAAAAATAGTTATGTTTCATATTATACTGAGGGTTATACGACTCTTGTGACATCAAAAACTACAAGTTATTTCACTTATCTGAGCAAATATTGCTTTTGCGTGACTCATCCTCTTAGAACCTATATTTTTTAAGGAAATTATTGATATACTCATACTCCTAGGAGATACTCAGGGTTCTGATATTTCTCTTCTTGTTTCTACCCTTATGTTGTGGATAGCAGTATGAGTTTTCACGATACTCATACGTCTCTATGTATCAGTGTATTCAGATAGGCTGGCCCATTTTGATTTCAATAAAAATGTATTTAAGTTCTTTAATCATACTATGGACCTTTCAATGCGTTTTCACATGGATTCAAACTCATGACAGCTTGTAAAGCAGCTTACAAAATGAACAGATGGAATATTTGAGGTACAATTAAACTTTTTTCGTAGAGCATTACCGTGAATAGTTATTATCTTCGCGATGATACCAGTTGTATTATACTTCAATTTTAAAATGGGGTTATTTTTAGTAGTATCTGGAATCATTTCATCATGTATAACATGATACCTTGCTACAAAGACATTTAAAAAGCAGTGAGCAATAGAAGACATATACTCATGAATGTCATCTCATTATGGAGATACATTTTCAAATATGCCTATTGTTAAGAGTTTTTCTCTTAACCCTCTTAAGACCAAACAGTTATCAAAAAGAACAGATATTAGACTTGAAAAACAGCTTCCTATACTCTATTGGTGGGGATCAATTATTAGTATATTCTCTATTCTTAAAATAATTATTTCAATTGGGATTATATTTTTGGGAAGTTATCTTTATATGGGATGAGAAGTTACTATTTGAGAAATAGTTATGTTTCTCACTTTTTCAGCTATTTTCTTATCTTCTATAGAGGATCTTACTTGGGTATTAGAGTGATTTTTTTGGAGGCTTGCATGAATTAAAGATTATTTTAGTATAGTAGATACATATATAGAGGTACAAGATACTGAGAAAGCCAAAGAACTTAAAAATGTGAAAGGAAATATAGTATTTGATGCACTCAACTTCTCCTATGACGGAAAGAGGCAAGTACTCTCAGATATTAATATAGATATCAAAGCTGGAGAAAAAATTGCTTTTGTTGGTCATACAGGCTCTGGGAAGACTACTATGACGAATATGCTCCTAAGATTTTTTGATCCGCAGTCATGAGATGTACGTATCGACGGGCAATCAATTTATGATGTCAGTCAAGATTCTCTGAGAAGAAATATCTGAGTCGTGTTTCAAGATAATTCGCTTTTTAATGCAAGTATTCTTGAGAATATCCGATTGGATAGTAAGGCAAGTCGAGAAGAGATAGAAAGAGTTGCAAAAAAGTCTCATAGTGATGATTTTATCTCACGGTTGAGTGAAGGAATTGATACTATAGTGTGAGAAAGGGGAGTAAAACTCTCAGGAGGAGAGAAACAGCGTCTTGCTATTGCGAGAGCATTTCTTAAAGATGCTCCTATACTGATCCTAGATGAAGCAACCTCTGCTCTCGACGCTCAGACAGAGAAGTATCTCCAAAAATCTTTTGATGAGCTTATGACAGGAAGAACAACATTTATTATTGCTCACAGGCTTTCAACTATCATGAAAGCAGATAGGATCTTTGTTTTTGATTCAGGAAAGATCGTAGAACAAGGGAGTTATGATGAACTTATGGATATGAAGTGAAAGTTCACGAAACTTGTCGAGGCTCAGACCAAGGGGTTTATCGAATAATAAAAAAGCTAGAAATTGTTTCTAGCTTTTTTATTATTCGAATGTATTACACAGAGCAAAGTCACTATTTTTATATCAGATGTTAAACCATTTTTTTCGATCTGCAGAAGATCCATGAGTCCAGGATTCTGGATTTATTCTTCCGGTTGCAGCTTTTTGTATTCGATCATCTCATACCGATTCAGCTGCATCAATTGCTTCGGAGACTTCATTCTTTTCGAGGATTCATTTTCAGGCTATACTAGCTGCCCAAATACCCGCATAACAATCAGCTTGAAGCTCAAGTCTTACTGATGCCTCATTAGCTCTGGAGGGAGTCTCTTTTCGTATTTTATTTACAAGATCCATTGTTCATAATTCATGTTGCAAGTGGTGTGCAACCTCGTGAGCGATCACGTATGCTTCTGCTACATCTCATCACTTGGCTCAGTAGCGTTTTGTGAGCTCATCAAAAAATGTCTCATCAAGATAAATAGTAGAGTCAAGGGAACAGTAGTGAGGACCATATTTGCTATCTGCTCATCAGCATGCTGAATTTGTATAGTCACGAAATAAGACTAGTTTTGGTGGGTTGTATGTTAAGCCGCTCTGCGCAAATGCTTTTGACCATAAAGCGTCATTTGACCCTAAAACAGTAGAGGCAAAAGTTTCGTAAGTATCTTGACCATCATATATACTATCTTGCTGAGATACGCTTTGAGTTTGAGCACTATTTTGAACCTCTCATAGTGTCTCTATGAGGATTTGTCCTGGGTCTTTTCAGGCCATATATCACATTGCAGCAAACACGAGTATCCCTGCAACAGAGATTCCTCATACTCACCTTACAACTCTTGATCATCTTCTATCTTCAACATTTCATCTAGATGATATTTTATCCCATTTAGCCATAATATATTATAGTAAGTTATTATATATAACCTATTGTAGTAATAGAGGAGATATTTTCAATCAATTTCTAAGTTCGGGGATAGATTTAATATATATTTAATGCAATAATAGAGATATAATCTTACTGGCAAGCTCTAATATTTGTATAAATTTATATACTAAATATACTCGATAAATATACGAGATACATACATAATATTAGCACATAACACTTTTTTAGCATGATATCATTAGTACACGCGATAACGGTAAACGGACTTGATACTACCATAGTAGATATAGAAGTAGATATAAATCAAGGGCTCCCAGCTTTTACTATAGTAGGCCTTCCTGATCAGTGAGTACAAGAGAGTAAAGAACGCCTAAGATCAGCTCTCAAGTCGAGCAATGCGCGAATACCACCAAGCAGAATTACGGTAAATCTGGCCCCAGCTAACATCAAAAAATCTGGTCCAAGCTTTGATCTTGGAATAGCTATAGGGATTCTGCTCGATCAGTGATACATAAAAAATGATGAACTGGTACGTGACTCAATATTTCTCTGAGAACTTTCACTGAGTTGAGATCTGAGAGAAGTCCCTTCTGTGCTTCCAGCAACGATAGGGGCAAAAGAAAAAGGCTTTAAGCGCATATTTGTACCAGCTTGAAATACAAAGGAAGCATCTATTATTCCTGACATTGAAGTTATTCAGATACAAGATCTGACACAGCTCATTGATATACTCAATGCAGATATAGCTTATAATGCTGAACCCTGTTTAGATATTAGTTCACTTAGGCAAGAAAGTATTGTCTCTCCCTATGATTTTTCTCATATTATAGGTCAAACCCATGCGAAGAGGGCATTGGAAATTGCAGCAGCAGGGTGACATAATATCTTTATGGAAGGGCCTCCAGGATCTGGAAAAACGCTTCTTGCAAAATCATTTGCTACTATACTTCCAGATCTGACTCTTGAAGAGGCTATAGAGATATCAAAGATCTATTCCATCTCTGGTTTACTCTCAAATGAGCATCCACTCGTAGTAGAAAGGCCATTTCGGTCTATTCATCATACCGCAAGCTCTGTAAGTATCATCTGATGAGGAACGCAGGCAAAGCCAGGAGAAATATCACTCGCTCATAAATGAGTTTTGTTTCTTGATGAAATCCTTGAGTTTCAAAAGACTGTTTTAGAAGTTTTGAGGCAACCTCTTGAGGATGGAGAAATCACAGTCACAAGAGTAAATGCTAGCTATACATACCCAGCAAAATTTTCACTTGTATGAGCCATGAACCCTTGTCCATGTTGATATATGACAGATCCAGATAAAGAGTGTATTTGTAGCGCAAAGCAGATTAGTAATTATAGAGGGAGACTCTCAGGGCCACTTCTAGATAGAGTAGATATGTATATAGAGGTTCCAAAGGTTCCAACAGAAGATTTTCGTAAAGCAAAGAGTATTGTATCTGAAGACTCGCATAGTGTTCAAAAGAGAGTTCAAGCAGCGAAGGATATTCAACTTGAAAGATTTAAAAACATCGGAATATCTGCAAACTCAGAGATGAGCTCAAAAGATATTAAAAATCTTTGCAATATAGATAGCGATTCGGAGTGAATACTATCTCAGGCAGTAAAATCTTTAAACTTATCTGCGAGAAGTTATTACAGGATACTGAAGCTAGCACGAACAATTGCAGATCTCGAATCATCACAGAATATCCTTTCTAACCATATATTAGAGGCACTCAGCTATAGAAAGAGAGAAGAAAGCTAAAATAGTTTTTTCTTTTCATGGAAATATATATGCTATAACCATATTAAAATAATAGTGTATACATGAAAAAACTCATAGTAAATGCGGGTAGTTCTTCTCTTAGAGTCAGTATATTTGAAGGTGAAAGTGAAACTGCTGCTTTTGTAGTTTCTCGAATCTGAGAAGCCTTAGCAGAAGAAACATTCGAATTTCAGTGAAATACAGAAACAAGAAGCTTGGAACTCACAAATCACTCTGATGCTTTCAAG